>JBDTAI010000322.1:0-8104 GCA_039924685.1 Ktedonobacterales bacterium | reverse complement strand
ACGCAATCAGCAGCAGAATCAGCACGAGCACGACACCAGCGATAGGAGCGAGAATCAAAAGCACAATCGAGCCGACCGTCAGCACATCTTCGCCGACACTGAGGAACGGATTGGCAACCCCGGCGGTGGTGGCAGTCGAAACCGCGCGTGTGGTGGTCTTGACGCCATGTGTGGCGAGCGCCAGCACTGCGCCGACAATTGCCGCTGCCCACACACTCT
This sequence comes from Ktedonobacterales bacterium, assembly GCA_039924685.1. GTDB lineage: Bacteria > Chloroflexota > Ktedonobacteria > Ktedonobacterales > JADMIN01 > JBDTAI01. The sequence continues at coordinate 7,885 of JBDTAI010000322.1, read as the reverse complement.
GATCACTCAGGGTGTTCGCGGTGCCAGCCACAACCACCGCGCCGACGATCGGACGTATCACGGTAGAGATGATGTCGTTGACGTGGTCAAGCCCCGGAACCTTGTCCACCACGAACTCGGCCACCATCAAAATGCCCAGCACAATCAGCATGGGCGTGGACCCCAACACCTGAAAGTTGTGTTGCAGCGGCACGAGCGGTTGCCCATCCGGCAGGTGAATGTCGGAGGCGAGGCCGACCGCGAAGAGGACGGCGGCGGCGCGCAATCCGGCGACGGTGCTCAGGCCCAGCGAGGCCACCAGCGCCAGAATGGCGGCGCTGCTCAACGGGTCAACAAGGGCGGGATCAAGGGCAGTGGATGGCATATACCAACCTCCACGCGACAGCATATCGTCGCCGCCGCACAGTGACACTACAACACCATGCCGAGAGTGTGTTCATAGTGTACCATGTCGTTCAAGAGTCCGCGCACTCGCTTACACAGCTCGAAATAGCACTGCTTCCCGCGTGATACGATGAACGTGGCAGCGAGTGACATCTGCGAGGCGGCAGTGAGATATACCAGTGAGATATAAAGGCCCTGAACATATGAGCAGCGAGCCGAATCAACCAGCAGGAGTGAAGATGGCGTCCGGCGCAGAAGATATGGCGGGGGATCAGGGCATGGCGGCCCCGCTGCGCAGACCCTATCTGCGCCAGGGCGCTCCACTTTGCTTTGCGCATCGCGGTGGGGCGGCGCTTGCGCCCGAAAATACGTTGGTCGCCTATGAAAACGGCCTCGCCTTCGGTGCTGACGCGCTGGAACTCGACATCCATCTCGCGCGTGACGGCGAACTGATGGTGATCCATGACGAGACGCTTGAGCGTGTGACCGACGGGACCGGCGCAATCCGCCAGTATACCCGCGATGAGTTGCGCCACTTCGACGCGGGCTATCGCTTCACACGCGATGGCGGCGCGACCTATCCCTATCGCGGCCAAGGCATTACGCTCCCCACACTGCGCGAGGTGTATGAGCGATTCCCCGACACGCGCATCAACATTGATATGAAGGACAATGATCCGGAGCTTGAACAGCGGTTGTGGGCGCTGCTTCAGGAGTTTGGCGCCGAGGAGCGCACGCTGGTGGGCAGCTTTTATCCCGTGGCGCTCGCGCGCTTCCGGCGGCTGACGGCAGGGCGTGTGGCGACTGCGGCTGGCCCGGCGGAGACGCGCAACTTTCTGCTGGGCCACCTCTTTCGGGCAACCGGCTGGTTGCGTCCGGCGTATGATGCGCTGCAGGCGCCTGAGACGCATCGCGGTATCCGGGTCGTCTCGCCCGGCAGCATCTACGCCGCCCATCGCCTGGGCCTGGATGTGCATGTCTGGACGATAGACGACAGGGAGACCATGGATCGCCTGCTCGCCTGGGGTGTTGACGGCCTGATGAGCGACCGTCCCGATGTGCTGGCGCAGGCGCTGGCAGCCTTCGACCATAACCAGTGAGGAGTGCGAACGCTGGATAGAGCGCCGTGAAGTCGCTGAAGTGATGTGTGATACTGCTAGCAAGCGCCTAGCAAGCGCTGGTGCGAGATGAAGCAACGGGCATCCCACCGATTACTGGAAAGAAGGGTCACTGTGCATCGACACGCGGCTGTGATCGAGCAGTTTTATCAAGCGTTTCAACGGCATGATCCCGAAGCAATGGTGGCTTGCTATCACCCGCAGGTGACGTTCTCCGATCCGGTGTTCCAGACCTTGCAGGGCGACCGCGCCAAAGCGATGTGGCGCATGCTTGTCGGGCGTGGAACCGACCTGGAACTGATCTATCGTGATGTGGAGGCTGATGATCAGCGCGGGAAAGCCTATTGGGAAGCGACCTATACGTTTTCGCAGACGGGTCGCAGGGTGAAGAACCTGATCCACGCTGATTTTCAGTTTCAGGACGATAGCATCATTGCGCATCATGATACGTTTGATCTGTGGCGTTGGGCAGGCATGGCGCTGGGGCCACAAGGCAGCCTGCTGGGCTGGACGCCTTTTCTGCAAAGCGCCATCCGCCGGCAAGCCGTCACAGGTCTGGACGCGTTTATCGCTGGCAGGGCAGGTATGCTTGAGCAAGAGGGGAATCAAAGGAGTGAGTGAGCAGCGAGCGCCAGATGTTCCCGATGCGTTCCGGCGCGCGATGATCGAGGTGGGCGGCGAGGAGGGCCGCGCCTGGCTTGATCAATTGTCGGACCTGCTCACTGAATTGGCAGGGCAATGGGCGCTGTCGCTTGGGCCGCCTGTCGCCCACCTGACGTATAACTATGTCGCGCCCGTCACCCGCGCCGATGGCGCCGCTGCGATCCTCAAGGTTGCGCCGCCAAACAACGAGTTCTCGTGCGAGGTGGAGGCGCTACGCCTCTTCGATGGGCAGGGAATGGCGCGACTGCTCGCCGCCGACCTGAACCAGCGAGCCGCGCTGATCGAGCGCCTTGAGCCGGGAACGGCGCTGATGGATGTGCTGGCGCACGGCGAGGATGATCGGGCCACCCGCATCGCCGCCGATGTATTACGGAGACTCTGGCGGCCCGCGCCCCCAGATCACCCTTTCCCGACCACCGCTGATTGGGGCAGGGGCTTTGCGCGCTTGCGTCAAACTTTCGGTGGCGCCACTGGCCCGTTTCCGGCGCCGCTGGTGGAGCAGGCCGAGCGGCTCTTCGATGAGTTACATGCCACTGCCGCCGCGCCTGTGTTGCTGCATGGCGACCTGAACTATGGCAATGTGCTACTGGGGCGGCGCGAGGCAGAGCATGGCGAGGAAACCTGGCTGGCGATAGACCCCAAAGGGCTGGTGGGCGAGCCGATCTACGATACTGGCGTGCTGCTACGCGATCCGGTGGATGACATCGTGGCGCATCCACAACCCAGGCAACTGCTGGAGCGCCGTATCGCCCTGCTGGCCGACGAACTGGGTTTCGACCGCGAACGGTTGCGGCTGTGGGGGATGGCGCAGGCGGTGCTCTCCGCCTGGTGGACCTATGAGGATCACGGCGTTGTCGGCGAGGGCGCGCTGGCCTGCGCCGCCTGGCTGGCAGAGATCAGGGCATGATGGTGTTTGACCACTCCAACGGGTATTGGATTGTGCGTGTTGGTTCGTGGCCTTCAGGCCACGGCTCATCCCGGCAGGCGCCCTGATCAGCACCCGAGCAAGCTGCCATAGAACATCAAGGCCGAGAGCGCCAGTTCCCATCATAGAGCATCATAGAGCATCATAGAGCATCATAGAGCAGCGGCGATTCGTTGGGGCCAGGTGGTTCGAGCGCATCCACCACCAGCGCGAAGTCGTCGTCGCGCACATCGGCGCGGCTCCCCATCTCGCGGTTGCGATGCAGACGCTCACGCGCGACGGCTTCCGGCGTGGTGACATAGATCACCTGCGTGGCTGCATTATAGGGCGCGGCGATGGCGCGCAGCTCGTCACGCTGACGGCGCGTGAAGCTGGTGGCATCGAAGATGACGGAGCGCCCCTCGGCCAACAAGACGCCAATGCGGCGATAGGCCTCGGCATAGGTCATATCCCACTCGGCAGGCAGTATGCGCCGCCCATCCAGCCCCAGCCCGGATTCACCGTTGATGGCATCGAGCGATACCAGCGCCAGCCGTCCAGCCGAGCGCATCACCATCTCACGCACCAGCGTACTCTTGCCCGCAAACGCTAGCCCGCAGAGAATGTAGAGGCAGGGCGCTGGCGCTGGTTTTTCCAGCGCCACCAGCCATTCATCTGTGATCAGTGTCATGTCACTCGGTTGTTGGCGCTCTCGGACGTGAAATGCCGGAGCTCGGACAGCAGGCGGACTAAAGCCCGCTCTCGCTAGAACAGCCAGGGGAGCGACAGTGTCAGCAGCAGCGCCCAGACGAGGTAGAGGACCATACCCAGCCGGTAGACGCGATGCAGCGCCGCTACCCATGCAATAGCTGTGCGCCCTCCCACACCGGCTCGTCCATGGCGGAACTGCGCGATCAGCACAGCCACCAGCAGCGCAATGTTGATAACGTTCCAGCCGATCACCGTCACGCGATTCATCGTCAACTGGCCTTCCGCCGTGCGATAGAGGATCGCCGCCAGCGCATAGAGACTGATCACGGTGATCAATGCCGTCACCGCCACAAGGCCAATACGCAGCAGCGCCAGCAGACGCGGCGATAACCCTTCCGCAGTCAAAGGCGTCACGCCAACAATCAGCGTCAGCACAGCGAACAGTACGACGTTGTAGATGATCAGCGCGTCGCGGTTGACGAACGGCTGGATGAAGTTGAACGGGATCACTACAGCGTAGATCGCCAGCACCAGTAGCGCCAGTGGCAGCATTGCCCGCACCAATACCATCAACAGCCTCGCGAAACCGCGCTGGAACTCCTGCTCGCTGGGGGGCAGCGTCGGCTGATAGACGCTCGCCACCGCCAGCACTGGGATCAGTCCGGCGCCACCGACCACCAGCAGGCGGATCACCGGCGGCGACAACTCGACACTCAACGCCGCAAACATGCCATAGGTGAGCGCCACAAAGAGGCCGCCGACGATCACGGAAACCCCCGCCGTCCCCACTACTTCAAGCGCCTTGATCAGAAAGGCGAAGGCGTTGTCGCCCGATGTGCGCCAGCCTAGCAGCGTCACGCCGATGGTCGCCGCCGAGAGCAGCGGCAGATGCAGCAGCATCAGCAAGAGATAGGTCTGGCGCAGCGGTGAGGTGGGAATCCAGAAGAGCAGCGCCGCTATGACGAACGCCGTCACCGCCGCCAGCGCCACCACGGTGAGAACCGCCCGTATGATGTGGCGTCGTGTCGTGACCGTGAGGAATGTGATGATGGCGAGCGCCGTCAGTGGCGCCGCCAGCAGGGCCAGCAGCGGAACATTGCCCGGTAGCTTCAGGGTGGGGTCGGAGAGCAGCCAGAAACCAGCCCCCAGCGCTACACTCAGCGCGATGGCCGCTCCCCAGATGACGCTGCTACCGTTGCCCGGTCGCCGCTCTGGAACAGGGATTGCCTGCAAGCGGTAGTGCCAGGCGGCCAGCAATGGATCATCCGGTGTGTCACGCTGGGCGGCGTCCAGCGTCGTGGTAAAGGCATCCAGCAGATCGGCATTCCGCGCATGCTGCGCCGCGCGGTAGAGGGCTTCAAGACGGGCAGGATCAGAGAGAGCGGCTCGCGTCGCAGCGGTATACTGGGCGCCATCCATCGGTATGTTTGCTGTAGGCGCCGCACCTGGCGGGGACGCTTCAGAGTTGGTGGGCGTAATCTGGCTCATAACAACACCTCACGTATTTTGGCCTGCCTATGCTGGCTAGCGGGGCCAGCGATACTCCGCTGCGCGATAGATCAGTTCGATGGCCTGTGCCTGGGCCAGCGCGTCCTCCTGGGTGAGATAGGGACGCTCACCAGTGCGCAGGCAATCGCCGAAATGTTCGACCTCGAGCTGATACTGGTCCACGGCGGCGAAGCGGCGCTCGATGGTCTCGTCGCCCACCTCGAGCCGCGCGGTCGCCTCCACGCGCCCCGGCGTGAACGGACGCGGAAGCATCAGTCGCCCGGCGTCGCCGACGATCTCGCCAAACTGATGCCAGGGTAGCTGGAAGCTGGAGTCAATCATGCCCAGCCGCCCTTCACCAAAGTCCAGCACGGCGGCGACGCTCAACTCTACCTGGCTGCCCGATGGGGTGATCGCCTTTGCTACGGCGCCAACCGGCGCGGCCTGATACATGGCGCGGCAGAAACTGAGAGGATAGCAGCCGACATCCATCAGCGAGCCACCCGCCAGATCGGCTTGCAGGCGAATGTCGTCGCCGTTGGCGCGAATGTCGAAGACGAAGGCTGAACGAATCAGCTGTACTGCGCCAATGCGCCCGGCGGCGATCTGCTCCTGCGCCCAGCGAATCTGCGGATGGAAGCGGTACATGAACGCCTCCATCAGCAGCACGCCAGCCCGCTCACAGGCGGCGAACATCTGCTGCACTTCACTCGCCGTCATGCCCAGCGGCTTCTCGCACAAGACGTGCTTGCCCGCCTCCGCTGCCCGAATCGTCCACTCGGCATGCTGGGCGTTGGGCAGTGGAATATAGACCGCGTCCACCTCGGGGTCGTCGAGCAATGCCTGATACCTGCCATAGGCGCGCACACCCCCACCTTCGCGCAGCGCCACACGCTCGGCCCGTACCAGATCGCGGCTGGCAATCGCCACCAACTGCCCGTTGCGCGATGCCTGGATCGCCGGAATGACGGCCTTCACGCCGATATTCGCCGTGCTGATCACGCCCCAGCGCACCAGCGGGGCATTCTGCTGTATTTCATCCGTCATGCTGTTACTCACACTCGTTTCAGTGGCATGTCGCCACAGGCGCCGCACATGGCGAGAGATAGCGAGACATGGTCATGGCTGTGTGTCGTAGAATGCCCAAGAGGCATTCTACCAGATAGTGGACTGTATCGTGAGCACATAATGCCACATATCAGGGCACTCGCCGCCATACGCTACAGCACACAACGACAAACGCTGGTGGCCAGGCATGATGAACACGCAGTGAACAAGCAGCGAACACGAGAAGAGAGGAGCAGCACAGATGGCGCGTATGCGACCACTCACCCCTGATGAGGTGGAGCCGGAGGCTGGCGCAGTCTTCGACACCTTTCAGCAACAGCGCGGCAATATCCCCAATATGTTCCGCACGATGGCCCGGCGCCCGGAGATCATGACCACCGCCGTCGCGCATATGCAGGCGATCTTCAATACGGGGACAGTGGAGAAGCGGCTGAAGGAGATGCTGGCGGTGCGGGTCTCGCAGATCAACGACTGCGCCTATTGAATGGCCTCACATACTGCTTTGGCAAAGCAGCTGGGCGCCTCCGAAGACCTGTTGGATGCGATGTACCATATAGACGAGCACGCCGACCAGTTCACGCCCGCCGAGCGCGCCGCGTTGATGCTGTCCGAGCGCATGACCACCGATGCGCGTGGCGTGAACGAAGACCTCTGGGCGGAACTGCGCGAGCATTACGACGAGGGCGAGATCATCGAGATGGCAAGCGTGATCGGCCTCTTCAACTACTTCAACCGCTTCAACGATGCCTTGCGTGTGGACATCACGAAACCAGCCAAACCCACGAACTGACGGGCAATCCGCAGACAAGCAAAGAATAGCCATTGCGCACGCGAAGCATCACTACAAGGATCACTACAATGACGGATGGGACGAAACAGAGCGGCAATACCGCAGATAACGCCAATCAGGATGGACTGACTGCCGAAATGAAGGCGCAGGAGCGGCTTGAGTCGCTGCTGCAGACGCTGGGCGAGTTGCAGAGCTATCTGGAGGAGCGCGGCCAGCATACCTATGAGTTGGCGCAAAAGTTCATCGCCAATGCCCAGCGCGATCCCGCCGCGCGTGCCTATGACGAGCGGCAGGCCACGATGCTGGAGTACCAGCACTACATCTGGCGCGAGATTGCCGGGCGCGTCGGGCAGATTCTCATGGCCAGTGGCGAGGTGGACGCTGCCGCCGATGACGGTGAGAAAAATGACGTGTGAAGAGAGGCCGTGTCAACTCAAATGAAAATGTTACCAGAGGCGCGTGAGCGCGCACGGTTCCCTCAAATGAAAATGTTACCGACGGGTGGGTGGCGTCTCCTTTCTGCCTGCTAGGCCGCAGCGGGGGGAGGCGGGGACGGGCCTGCGGTTGGGCCGTCGGTCAGGGTGCGCAGCGCGGCCAGTTGATCATAGATGCGCTGGCGTAAGGCCAACGGATTGGTCTGCGCGTAGAGGGTTTGGAAGCGTTGCCGGGTCGCCTCCGTCAGCGTTCCTGTCGCGAGTAGGCGCTGATACGGGGTCTGCGCCGTGTCCCAGCGCCGTCGCACGCGGGTCAGCGCGTGTG
>JBDTAI010000321.1:0-5691 GCA_039924685.1 Ktedonobacterales bacterium | reverse complement strand
CGCAGGAAACGCTGCACGAGGCGGTGCGGTTGGCGGTCGCGGCCATTACCCCTGCAGATGCGGCGGCGTGGTTCGCCCATGCGGGATACCCCCTATCTGCTCAACCAATCTGCAAGTTGCTCTATATGCTCTATACGCTGAGGAACTCTGTTTGTGACATGCCTCTCAGAAAAAAGAGCAGGACCACGTCTCAACTGATCCTGCTCCTGTCGGGTAGCCATTTGAGACGGTTCAGACGTTGCGGCTGGCGCCCTGGAAGTCGAGAAGGACGCATGGCTCATCGCCCACCACCATCGCGTCATGTCCCGGCGGAGTGATGCCGATGTCTCCGGGCCCCAGATCGTCCACTGTGCCATCGTCCAATATCGTGCGGAAGTGGCCCGAAATGATGTAGGTGAAGTGCGCTCCCTGGCAGGTGTCTGTGCCGGCGATGGGCTTCATGTGCGTTGACCACTTCCAGCCCGGCTCACAGGTCATCCGCACGATGGTCATGTCGCCAAACGTGACGAACTCCATCTTCGCATGCGGGGGTGTGCGGACTTCATCGGGGGTGTTGAAGCTCTTGGTGAGGGTCTCGATCTTGGCGGTTGACATGGCTGTTTGCTCCCTTCATTACTGATCGTTTCTCGCCAGCACCGGATGCATCGCGTGCTGTGCAACGAAAGCATAGCCAATCGAGGCAGACATGCCATTGTGGAAAACACGAAGAGAGGGAGGAAATCAGTACCTAACTTTTTGCTGGGAAAGAAGATTAGTACGTAGTCAGCAGTAGGCTAGTGGGCGCCGACCAGCCCTTTTTCAACGGCCCACGCGGCGATCTGGGCGCGGGTGGTGAAGCCGAGCTTGCCCAGAATGTTGCTCACATGGGCCTCCGCTGTGCGCTCACTGACAACCAGGTGGGCGGCGATCTCCCGATTGCTCTTGCCCTGCGCCACCAGCGCCACCACCTCGCGTTCGCGCGGCGAGAGGCCTCCGTATGCGCTACGGGCCACCGCCGCCGACGAACGGGGCTTCTCTGCTAGCAGCGACGCCAGAGCTGTTCGCAGGAAGTGTTCTCGCAGTGCGGCTTCCTCGGCGCCATCTGGTCCATCAAGCGTTGCGGCCAGTCTAGTGATGATCATTCTGGCGGCTCGCCCCTCGTACTGGGCCTGATCCTCGCGCTTGAGTTGGTGGTAGACACGCGCCAAAGAGCGATGGATGCGCCAGAGGATGGATGGCGCCAGGCGTTGCTCCGCGCCTCGTTTGGCGTCTGCCAGCGCCCCAGCGGCTTCTTCCAGATGTTTGAGCGCCAGCAGAGCATCACCTTTCAACGCCAGCAGATGCGGAATGGGTTGCCGCTCTTCGCCCGGCGCCGAGTCTATCAGGCGGTCTGCAATGGCCAGCGCCTGTAGCGCATCTCCTCGTGCCAGGGCAAGCTCGCCCCAGACACGAGCCAATTGTCGCTCAAAAAAGTCACGCACTTGCTGATCGTGCGGGAGGATAGTCGCCAGGAGGGCTTCTGCGCGTGGAAACGCTCGCTGATGGACGTATGCCAGAGCCAGGTAGGGCGTCAATAGTTTGACCCAGATCGCCGAGCCAAGCGTTTGCGCTTCAGCCAGGGCAGTTTCCAGACAGGAGATGGCCTTATCGGGCGCCAGCAGCAAGAGATAGAGTTGCCCCAACATACCTCTGGAGGCGGCGATCCACTCCCGATGTTCAATGGCAGTAGCGATACGGAGCGCCTCTCGTCCATGGGTAAGCGCCGCGCCGAATTCACCGAAGGAGAACAACGCGCCCGTCATGGCGATTTCGACAAACGCCTGATCCGACGGGGAGTTCGTCTGTCGCGCCAGCAGCAAGGCTTCTTCAGCATCGCACAGCGATTCATCACAGGTGCGCAGCGCACTGTGCGTGGTTTCAATTGTTTCGGGGGCCACATCCATCGCGCGCGCGGCAAGCGTGGAGAGCAGGTTTTGACGGGCGCCCAGGCTGCGGAAAAGCTCAATCGCCCGTCCAAAATACTCGTTCACCCCCTTCGCTGGATCGCCCGTGAAAAAGTAGGCGCCACCGAGCATTTCAAGCGTCTCGGCCATACCCTGCCGGTCAGCTTGCATTTCGAACAGGCGCAGCGCCTCCTGGAATGTCTCTAGCGACTCCTGAATGCGCCCTGTATTCAGCAACCAGTTGCCCAGCCGATGGAGGCTGCGGGCGCGCAGGATCGGGTCGGCAAGTTCCTCGGCCAGCGCGAGCGCCTGACGAAACCACACCTCAGCCTGTTCGTAATCATGTCCGGTCCAGAGAAAGCCAAGGGCGAGCATACACTGCCATTCCAGTGGGCGGTCCTGTGCGGCGCGGGCGGCGCCGAGCGCGCGCTCATAATCGCCCTGCGCCCGCTCGAAATCGCCAAGCGTTTCATACGCCTGTCCACGCGCCAACCAGAGATGCGCCACCCTCACATCTGTGGTGGTTTTCATCTGGGCTGTTTGCGCCAGATGAGGCGCTGCGTCGAGCGCATGCGTCAGGTGGGTAATGGCCGCGTGTTGAGCGTCGAGCGCCGTCGCCTTCTCCGCCGCCACTTGAGCATAGGCCAGCGCCTGCTCCCACAGACCCGCTTCATAGCAGTGGTACGCCAAATCCTCCAGGTAGCGATCTCGTGACAAAGCAACAGGGGTCGCCGTTGACAACCGCTCCAGCGTTTCGGCGATGCTGCGATGCAACGCCTGCCGCTCACGCGCCAATAGCGCAGCAGCGATGGCCTGCTGGGTCAGCGCATGGCGAAAGACAAACTGGTCCGCCGCCTCTTCACTCACCAGTTGAGCGGCTACGACAGCTTTGAGCAGCGCCAGCAGTTGCGCTTCGTCGCAGCCCAGCAGTTCTTTGAGCAAGGTGGCGTTGAAACGCCGCCCAGCGATGGCGGCAAACGTCAGCAGGCGTTGCGCATCTGGGCTGAGATAGGCCATCCGCTGACGCACAGCTTCCTGAATGCTGCGTGGAACGGCGCCCAGACGCGCGACGATCTTCCACGATCCGTCAACCGACTCCAGTTCACCGGTGGTGAGCAGCGATTTGAGCAACTCTTCGACAAAGAATGGGTTGCCCTCGGAGCGCGTGTAGAGCGTATCGAGCAGTTCCGTGTCGAGGGGCCGATGCAAGTCCAGCATGGCGTGCAGCATGGCCGCAACATCCTCGCGCGCAAGTCCATCGAGCGCGAACTCCTGCGCCAGCCGTTCGCGATCCAGCGCGTGCAGCCATTGCCGCAATCCAGGTTGAAGCTCGTCGCTGCGGTAGGTTGCCAGCAGCACGAGCGGCGTCTGCTGCGAACGACGCGCCAACTGCAACAGAAACTCCAGGCTCAGGTCGTCACACCAATGCACATCCTCCATCACCAGCAACACGGGACGCCGCGCCGCCTGTTCAGTGAAAAAATGCGACATCACAGCGAAGAGTCGCCGCTTCTCCTGCTCTGGGTCGGCTGATGGTAGGGTAGGCATGTTCGCCAGTTCGGGGAACATGAGATGCAGTTCTGGAAGGAGCTTGCTCAGTTCGGCACGTAGCGACTTTCTGTCACCGTCGCCTTGCTCGTCGGCTTGCATTCGACCTACGTGAGCGTCAACTTGAGCGATAGAGGAGAAATAGACGCGGAAGAGGTCGAGCAGTGGCGCATAGGGCAACGAGCGATCCGTCTGGAAGCAGTTCCCTTGCAATAGCAGCGCGCCATGGCTGGCGGCGTAGGTCTTTGCCTCGGCGACCAGCCGCGACTTGCCAATGCCTGCCTCTCCACCCAGCAAAATCACCCGCCCGGCGCCGTTCACTCCTTGCTCAACCAGTGAGCGCAGAGCGGCCAGGTCGGCCCGGCGTCCAACCAGTACGGGACACACAACCGTTCCCTGATGAGTTTGGGTCATTGAGATACACCCCTCGAATCAATACGCATCAATACACATCAAGTGGTGACAGAGATGGATATGGAGCAATTTCGCGGGTGATGTGTTGCAATTTGTGTTGCCCAGTATGTGGGTGATATGTTGCTACATTGTACTACGGGGTAGTACGACGTACCAGGGCTACATCATCTCAGGGTTTGCGGGCGGATTGCTGGCCGGTTCCCGGAGCGAGGCGGAAGTGGCAGGGGCGTAGCGGCCTCAGTCCGGCGGCGCGCTGCCAGGCGGCGAACGTGCCAAACGAGCGCGTTCCCGCTGCGCTGGTGGCGCCGAAGTAGAGGTCAGCCAGCGCGCCAAGCTGATCCGCGCCGGTGTGGTCGCCGTCGCTCTCTGAACGCATGATCTCCTGGATGACGAGAAAGCCACCGGAGCGCAGCGCCCGCGCCGAACGCCCGATCAGTTCGCGGGCAGTGGCGTCGTCGAAGTGGTGCAGCAGCGACGAGATGAAGATCACATCATAGGCGCCTTCACCCAGTTCGGCGCAGCGCGCATCGCCCGCCTGGAGGCAAATGCGCCCCTCCATCCCGGCATCCTTGAGTTCCTGCGTCAGTCGCAGGCGTGAGTGTTCAATAGCCTGGGGCAGATCGAGGATGGTGGCATGCAGCGTTGGATGTCGGCGACACAGCGCCAGGGCAAACGCGCCATTCGCACCGCCGATGTCGAGCAGCGCGCGGGGGCCCTTGGGAACGGGCGTGCGCCAGGCCACCTCTGGCGCAAAGAGGCGCGCACCGGAACGCATGCCACGCTGATAGATGTCCCATTCGTCAGGCGTCAGGGTCTCGTGGATGTTGAGCGGTTCGCCGGTGCGAATGAACGTCTCGTAGTGGTCCATCAGGCGCAGATCGAGCGCCTGATGCAGCACACCGTCACGCAGCGACAGCGGGCTATCAGCCAGCAGCCAGCGCCGCGCCAGCCGGGTGAGCGCATAGCGTGTCTCGCCACAGGGGGAAGCCGCGCCATCTACAGCGTCTTTGGCATCTCTGGCGACTCTGGAGTATGGTTGGGATTGCACGGTTGTTGTATGCTTGGGGCGCAGGGGCCGCACGTACTCCGTACCGGCCAGCGCATTCATCAGCCGCATGGTGGCCTGGGTATCGGTCTGGCAGCGCGCGGCAACCTCGGCGGCGGTATGCGGGCCATCGGCGAGCGCCTCGAAGGCGCCAACGCGGGTGGCTGTGTACAGTGTACGCGCCATCCAGAGCGCCACAATCGTATGCCCCAGCGGTACAGGCAAATAGCCGCTCGCCAGCGCCAACCATTCGAGCGGGTTTTCCGCAACCATGCCCAATTTCATCGCATCCGGTCTCTTCTCGTGCCTGTCCTGCCCGGCTAGCTTGTGGCCAGTGGCGATTGCGCGACGTGCGCCAGCAGATCGGGGGGATCGTCATAGAAGGCGTGGGCGCCTGCCAGGGCGGCGCCATCCCAGCCACCACTGCGCACGGCAAGTGTGGTGACACCAGCGCGCTGGGCCGACTCGACATCATACTCGACATCATAGGGCGTATCAACGATCATAACACACGCTTCGGGCGGCAGGCGCATCTTCTCGAACGCCACCTGCACGGCATCGGGCGCGGGCTTCGATTGCTCCACGTCATCCTGGGTCGTCGTCTCGCGCAAGAGGCCATCCACCTGCGCCGCCCGCAAGAGCGTTTCAAGTTCGTCGCGTTTGGCCGAGCTGGAGACCACCGTTTGCTGGCCGCGCCGCTGGAGCGCCAGCACGAGATCGCGGGCGCCGGGCGTGGGCGGGAGGGACGGCGCATACGCATTG
>JBDTAI010000320.1:0-5554 GCA_039924685.1 Ktedonobacterales bacterium | reverse complement strand
GATGTCAGCGGATTTCTCACGCGCTCAGGATGCTGTTCTGACGCATGAACGCGCCCACTCCCTGCTCCTCAAACAGCGTGAGACCTTGCTGCCACCCGCCGACGCCAACGCCCTCGCCGAACATCTGCTCGACTGCGATTCCTGCTATCGCTACGCCCAGGATGTCGCCGCGCAACAGCACAGCATGCGCCACGATTGCCCCAGTGCAGCCCCAAGACTGACAGACTGACAGACTGACAGACTGACAGACAACCCCTACCATAGCTGAATCCTGGATCCGGGCGCATATCTGGCGCCATCCTTGCTGCTATCTCCACCCTTGGGGCGTTCTGCGCCCTTGAAACGGGGGCGCTGGTTTCCCTCAGCTGTACATAGTGAACTGTGGATGGTTCGTGTGGAAAGTACAACTCATAAGCGGGTGCTGCTGCTCGTCGTTGATGACGACCGCGAGATACGGCGCGCCGTGCGCTACATCCTGGAAGACGCTGGATATAGCGTGCTGGAGGCGCCGGATGGAGAAGTGGCATTGCAGATGCTGCGCAAACACAAAGAACCAATGGTCATTCTGCTCGATCTGATGATGCCACGGCTCGATGGCGCCGGTGTCTTGCGCACGGTGGCTGATGACGCTCATCTTGCGCGCCAGCGGGCGTTTGTGTTGATCACCGCCAACGTGCGGACGATGCCGCTTTCGTTCGCCAATCTGCTGACGCAGCTCGCTGTGCCGGTGCTGGCCAAGCCGTTCGACATGGACCAACTGCTGGAACTGGTGGCGGCGGCAGAGTGCCGCGTAGCTTCATGACAGCAGCCTTATGACATGCGTGACAATGGCGTCCGGGTGCTATATGGTGTCATATGGTGTCATATGGTGTGATCGTTTCTCGTTGCGCAGTCGCCGCCAGGCCGTTTCGTCAGGTTCTGTATCCCAAACGTGCATCCCAAACGTGTATCCCAAACAGGCCCAATCACAAACAACTCAACAGCAAACCACAAACTACAAATCACACACAAGCCCAATCACAAACACACCAATCATCAAACACAGCACACAGGCGCCCCTTTCCAAATGAGGAGGGGGCGCCTGTGTTCATCAGGTATGGCGCATGATAGGGCGTTGTGTCTTTGGCAGTGGATGCCGCTACGCAGACATCCTCCACAGATGCCCTGGTCGTACACCTGCTCTCACTCGCCAGCCTCGTCGCTGCTGCGACATGCTGCGACATCCGTGCTATACTGCAACGGAGCGTGTTTTCACACAGGCACGCGAAACGCACACGAGATACAGGCGATAGGCGAGCAATGAGGGCGAGGGATGCGATGGGAACGGATCAGCAGTCGCAGCCGGTCGGGCCGCAGCGCGCCTTCGGCGATACGAACACCCATACTGAGAGCCACGGCCAGATGGAGGAGTCGCTCGAAGAAGAGATGACGTTTCGCCTGCCGCCCGGCGCCACATTGCCCATGAACGCGGTCGCCGCCCCTGCCGCTACTGCTGTTCCGCCGCCGCGCGCTGGCCAACCTGCCACTGGCGAAGAGGCCACTGTGCGCGTGCCGCATGCCCCCAGTCAAGCTCCTCGCCAGGTTCCCAGCCACGCTCTCAACCCCGCTATGCTGCGCCCACCTGCTTCTCCACCGTTTGCTCCACCGCCCACGCCCGTTGACGATAGCGCCATTGCGTTAGGCGCCGATCAGCTTGACCAGGTGACGCGGCTGGCGCAGGTAGCGGCGAACGGCGGTAATGCGGGTTATAGCGGTGATAGCGGTGATAGCGGCGACAGCGGCGACGTAGACGCCTTCGACATGGCGATCCCCACCCCCAGGCTTGACCCGACCGGCGCGCTCACCACCTCCATCGGCGAGCCGAGCCATGCCGAGCAACTGGCAGCCGTCGCCCGCGCCGCCCAGCGCCGCGCCCTGAAGGATGTCGCCTCGATTGTGCAGGGTCTCTCAGAGCTGGCCACCGTGATGCATCGCCATGCCAAAGAGCTGGAGCCGCTGGTAGAGGGCCACTACTCCACCGATCTGAGTGATCCGCGCACCCATCAGCTTGCCCGTTCGCTGGAGGTGGCCCAGCAGGCTGACTGGCGCCTTGCTCAACTGGAATTGTCGCTACGCCGCCTCACCACTTCCGTGCAGACCGCAGAGACCAACATCAACGCCTTGCAGGCCGAGCGCGCGCGCCTTGCCACGCTCTATCAGATTGCCCAGGACCTTAATACCTCGCTCGATCTGGATGAACTGCTGGGCCGCGTGATGGCGCAACTGATCGAGGTCGTGCATGCTGAACGCGGCTTCCTGTTGCTGTGGGATGAGGCGCGGAGTGAGCTATGCTTCGCAGCGGCGCGTGGGGCGGATGGGCAGCCACTGGCTGCGCGCGATTCCGGCGTCAGTCGCGGCGTGATCGCCGAGGTCTGGGAGCGCCAGCAGCCACTGCTCACCACCGACGCCCGCGATGATGAGCGCCTGCGCGAGCACCTGAGTGTCGTCGTCTATAACATTCGCTCGGTGATGTGTGCGCCGCTGCGGGTGCGCGGCCATGCCGTCGGCGTGGTCTATGTGGATAGCCGCACGACGACACGCCTCTTCGATACATCGCACCTCGATCTGCTGGCCGCTTTCTGCAACCAGGCCGCCATCGCCATAGACAACGCACGCCTGATCGCCGATCTGCGCCGCCGCATCAGCGAGATTAGCGAGATGAAGACCTATATGGAGAACATATTTGCCTCCATCGCCAGCGGGGTGGTCACGGCGGATATGCAGGGGATGGTGACGACCTTCAACGCCGCCGCCGAGCGCATTTTTCATCTGGCAGGTGAGTTGGTGGTTGGCCAACACTACGATACCGCCCTTACGGGTCTGCTGGATGAGCATCTGCTGGCTGTCTTGCGCCGCTCCATTGCCACCGGCGAGGTGACGCTGGGCTATGA
The DNA here is from genome assembly GCA_039924685.1 of Ktedonobacterales bacterium. Lineage (GTDB taxonomy): Bacteria > Chloroflexota > Ktedonobacteria > Ktedonobacterales > JADMIN01 > JBDTAI01. Next base: position 2,624 of record JBDTAI010000320.1, on the reverse strand, counting down.
GATGGAACGCACGTTGCCTGAGCGCGGCGCGGTTTCACTGCGGCTGAATGTGTCGCCGCTGCGCAAGGTGGCGGGCGCCAGTGATGAGGAGATCAGCGCGACCGGCGGCGTGGGTGAGCCGCTGGGTGTCGCGCTGGTAGTGGACGATCTGACCGAGTTACGCCGCAGCCAGCGACAGGCGCGTGAGATACAGCACCTCTTCGGGCGCTATGTGCATCCCGCTGTGGTCAACCAACTGCTGGCCGACCCCTCTGCCGTCCATCTGGGCGGCGAGACACGGCTGATCAGCGTGATCTTCGCCGACATCCGCAACTACACACGCTTCGCCGAGGAGCGCGCGCCCGAAGTGGTGGTGCGTGTGCTCAACCAGTACCTCAACATTCTCACTGAGGCGATCTGGCAGGAGGAAGGGACGGTGACGATGTTCATTGGCGACGCGCTGATGGCGATCTTCAATGCGCCACTTGCCCAGCCCAACCATGCGCAGCGCGCCGTGCGGGCGGCCTGGGCGATGCGGCAGGCGCTCGCCCGCCAATCCGTCTGGCAGAGCGCGGGAGAGGGGGGCGTGGAGTACGGCATCGGCGTGCATACGGGCTACGCGGTGGTAGGCAACATCGGCGCGCACGACAGGCTACAAAACTATACCGCCATCGGCGACGCAGTGAATACCGCCCAGCGCCTGCAAGCGAGCGCCAGCGCCAATCAGATTCTCCTCAGCGCCGATACCTATGAGGCTGTCAAAGACCTGGTGGACGCTGCATCGCTCGGCGCGCTGTCCCTCAAAGGCAAGACGAATCCCCTGCCGGTCTATCAACTCGACGGGTTGCGGTGAGCAGGGGGATCGCAAACCCTGTAGGGGCGTCCGGTGGACGGCTGAATCAGATAATGTGGTGAGGGCAGGCGTGATCGTTGGGTGCGGGCGGCTGATATGCGGCGCCTGAAGTCCCCACGGGGCGCGAAGGCTGCCTGCGCAGGCTGTAGGACACGATGGAAGGCGATTGCAGCAGAGGCGTCATTCGCAATGGGGCGCGGCTGTGTGGCCACCGGCCCCCAGGCGCGGGTTTACCCGTTGGCCACTCCCAATGAAGGATGAATGTGTGGCGCAGGTAGGGATACGCACGATCACCAGCTACAATCCGGCGACCGGAGAGGCGCTGGCGGAGGTTCCTGTCGCAGGCGAGGCGGAGATCGCGGTGGCGTTGCAGCAGGCGCGGGCGGCGCAACCAGCCTGGGCCGCCTTACCCATCCGTGAGCGGGCGAGGGTGTTGCGCGCCTTCCGTCGTCAGTTGCTCACCCGCGCCGAATGGCTGACTGATCTCATATCATGTGAACAAGGGCGTCCGCGTATCGAGGCGCTGGTGCATGAGGTGATGTGTGTCTGCGACCTGATCGGCTACTACACCACCCATGCGCGGCGCTTTCTGGCGGACGAGCATCCCTGGCTGCACCTCTATCTCTATAAGCGTGGCATTGTGCAGTACGTTCCCTATGGCGTGGTGGCCGTGATTGCGCCCTGGAACTTCCCCTTCCTGTTGCCCACCTCGGAGGTGACACTGGCGCTGCTGGCGGGCAACGCGGTGATCCTCAAGCCCTCGGAGTTGACGCCGCTCGTGGGCGCCGCCATCGCCGAACTCTTCGCCGCCGCCGGATTGCCGGAGGGCGTGTTGCAGGTGGTTCAGGGTGATGGCGCGACAGGCGCCGCGCTGGTGCACGCCGAGCCGGATGGACCTGACAAGATCGCCTTCATCGGTGGCGCTGTCGCTGGGCAGCGTATCCTCGAAGGCGCAGCGCGCCATCTGACGCCGGTGACGCTGGAGCTTGGCGGCAAAGACCCGCTGCTGGTGCTGCGCGACGCCGATCTGGATCGCGCCGCGCAGATCGCCGTCTGGGGCGGACTGTGCAATGCGGGGCAGGCATGCGCCGCTGTCGAGCGCATCTATGTGGCGCGTGAGGTAGCCGACGCCTTCATCGCGCGCGTGGTAGGGCTGGTAGAAAAGCTGCGGCTGGGCGCCACATCGGGAGCGTCAGGACCAGACGGGCCGAGAGACGCGATAGACATTGGCCCGATGACCAGCGAGCGCCAGCTTGAGATCGTTGCCGCGCAGGTGGAGCAGGCAGTGGCGCAGGGCGCGCGCACGCTGGTGGGCGGCAAACGCCGCGACGGGCGGGGCTTCTTCTATGAGCCGACGGTGCTGGTGGATGTGCGCGACGAGATGGCGGTGATGCGCGAGGAGACGTTTGGGCCGGTGCTGGCCATCGCCACCTTTGCGACAGAGGACGAGGCGATTGCGCGCGCCAACGCGACGCCCTATGGCCTCTGTGCGGCGATCTTCTCACGCGACCGGCGGCGGGCGCGGCGGCTGGCCTCACGCATCCACGCGGGCGGGGTGATGATCAACGACGTGGCGCTCTCCTATGCGGCGCCGGAACTGCCCTGGGGTGGCTTCAAGCGCAGCGGCATCGGTCGGGTCCACTGGGGAGCGCATGGCCTGCGCGACTACTGCCAGCCGCGCGCGATCCTCCACGAGTGGCTGCGTCCGCTGCCCCGCGACCTCTGGGAGTTCCCCTATGGCGACGGCATACGCACCTATCGCCGCTTCCTCCAGCTTGCCCGCCTGTTGTGG
>JBDTAI010000319.1:0-22575 GCA_039924685.1 Ktedonobacterales bacterium | reverse complement strand
ACACCCTGCGCAGGCCCAGCATGCAACTGGCACAGGAGTAGCCAGCCGTAGAGCCCAGCCGTTGAGCATAGAGTGACAATACTGATCGCACCTTCACGCCTTCCGCTACCTGCTGCGGAAGGCGTGTTTGGATCACGCCATCCTTCTTGAGCTTCCATGTGCTTCAGTCGAGTTGTCCCAGCAGGCGAGCCACCAGCGCCACATCCACATCGCGTAGCGAATCGGCGATAGCGTCGGCGGCGGCAAGGCCCGGCGCATCCGGCTGACCGGCGCGGCGCACGGCAAGGCAACGCATCCCGCCTGCATGCGCCGCCGCCACACCCGCTGGCGCATCTTCGATCACCAGGCAACGCTCCGCCGCAATGCCCAACAACTGCGCGCCCGCAAGGAAGATGTCAGGCGCCGGTTTGCCATGCGCCACCTGCTCGCCGGAGATGAACCCTTCCAGATAGCGACCGATGCCTAGCAGTGCAATGATCGCGCGGATGTTTTCGGGCGGGGCTGAGGAGCCAAGCGCCTGCCGATAGGCCGCCGCATGCAGCGCCGCCAGCAACTCTTTCGCGCCGGGCAACGGCGTGGCCGCGCGCGCCAGCAACTCACGGTAGATGCGCTCTTTGCGCTCTCCCAGCGCCTGCACCCGCTCCACTGGACCCGCGATGCCATAGAGCAGGGGGATCGCGTCGGCGTTGCGCATGCCAAAACTGGACCAGAAGGCCGCGTCGCTGAAGGGGAAGCCGTTCTCGCGGGCGAGCGCCGCCCACGCCTGGCGGTGCTGCTCGGCGCTGTCTATGATCACGCCGTCCACATCCCAGAGCACGGCATAGGCGGGACGGCTGTTGACGTCAGTGTGCGGCTGATTCGTGGCGCTATCGCTCATCGGATACTCCTGCCGGAAGAACTGGGTGAATTGACGGAGAATTGCAAGGCTTGCAAAGCTTGCAGGGCTTGCAGGATTTGGCTGGAAGGACTATCGGGTACGCTGTCACCATCCTCCAGACTACCACGTTTTACTCTTCCAAAGGCCGCTGCGCCCACAGGCACTGAAATGAGCCACCGGGCGCCGGTGCATGTGAGACGGAATGCTGAAGAGAAGCCAGTTGGCGCTCTAAGTGACGCGATCAAATCTATCGGTCACGGGACGCCGAAATGGCAGAGTTTCGCGGGTGCGCGGCATATCCAGCAGGCGCCATTAGCCAGTTAGTACTACCAATTGGGGTGCGATTGGCAGAGATGCGAACAGTCGGGTATAGTTGGCGCAGACGTTCATGAGGGACATCCGTTCTATGCGCTTGTCGCTTGCGCAATGAATGATGTCACTCGCGTGGGATTCCACACAGGAGGAGGATACACCGGGCCGTTACTGTGACTTGTCGCTGTTGCCGCTGGTGCGCTGCCAACTCAACCTGCCGCCAATCGGGTGGTGATCGAGAGGGCTGCTGGACTGGCAAGCACACACGATGGCGCGCAGGAGCGCGGCTGGTAGTTCACGCACGGCGTGTTGAGTATGGCGGAGGGAGTGACCCTCGGCCCGCGCCCCAGGAACAAGCCAGCCTGCGAACGGGAAGATTGCCAGCGTTTGAGAGCGCCGTATGGAGTGGATTCAGGCTTCCCTGGATGCCTGTACATACCTCGATACACTGCTTGCAAACAATGAGTTTCCCCGGCGCAAGACGCTCACCGGCTCGGTGTATCCGCAGGATGGGAACATCGCAGGAAGCATAGGCGTATGACCTGCTCTATGCCCTGCGGCGACCTGTCCAAAGGAGGTTTTTCTTGTTAGCGACGTTAGCGACACAGGTGGTGAAGTGGAAGTCTGGGGGGCGGTTGTTGTCGCTGGCTTTGCTCGGCGGCGTGGCGCTCGGCGCAACGGTCGGGCCAGATGCCTCATTGGTGTCTTTGGCCTCGGACTCGATGCGCACAGCAGTGGTTGCGCCCAAGATGCAAACCTGGCTCTCATGGCAGGCGTCAGCCCAGGGGGCGTGGCTCTGCCGCACATGGACGATCCCCGGTTCGTTCGCGCTGATTGATCCGTCACATCCAGCTGGCTCGGTTGCGCCAGCGGGCGTCTCAGGCAAAAACGCCCCCGCAACGCTCTTGCTTCAGCCGATGGTGGCCGGTCAGGCGCTCGATACGACCAACACCAGCAGCTACATGGTCAGCCAGGCGACGCGACAGACGACGCAGGCGATAACCGTAGCAAATCAGGCGCTCGGCGTCGGGCCAGGCGTGACGATCCACTGCACCCGCAGTTGGCAGGTCACAGCGGATGGCAGGCTGATCTCCGAGACGCCCGACTGGGTTCCCGACGTGAACAACGCCTGGCCGCCCCTTGCTGATAGCGCGCCGCTCGACTACGGCTCGCGCATCCTCTACAAGCGGCAACTGCCAACAAAGCAGCCGATCAAGATGCCGACACACCATACGAGCGCGCATCATAGCGGTTCGCATGGCGGTGGCGGCGGCACGGGTGGCACGGGTGGCAACGGCGGTGGTGGCTCCGGCAGTGGCGCCCCTCCGGGCGGCATCGGTCCCTGGGTTCCCGTTCCCGGCCACCCCTCATATGGCATGTCAGACTTCGGCGGCGATCCGTATGCGCGCTACTTCGGCGTCTGCACGTGGTATGCCTGGTATCGCCATCGCAGTGAGCCGCTACTCACCTTCGGCATGGCCTATCAGTGGCCAGCGGCGGCGCGGGCGCACGGTCTGGCGGTGGGCTATTCGCCGGTCGCAGGGGCGACGGTGATCTTCCAGCCGGGCGTGGAAGGCGCAGGCGGTGGCGGCCATGCGGCGCATGTCGAGTGGGTAATCGGCAACGGCTGGTTCGTCATCTCGGAGATGAACTTCTCCTGGAATGGCGGCGGCTGGGGGCGTGTGGACTATCGCTACGCCCACACCGGCGGCGGCGTCTCGTTCATCTATTGACGCTGTTGACGCTGTTGACGCTGTTGACGCTGTTGACGCTGTTGACGCTGTTGACGCTGTTGACGACGCGGCCCGGCTGAGTCCGGTTTCTATCTGCAGTTTCTATCTGCAGTTTCTATCTTGCGTGCAGCAGGTGAATCCCACACGAACGTTCGCAAGCACATAGCATAACAACCCGACATACAAAAGCGACAACGAACGATACAGGCCCGTCACGGACGCAGAAGGCGCAATTGCGCTCTGTCCGGTGGCGGGTCTGTGCGTTTCTGGTATCATGATCGCTGACGCAATTCGCTTTTCAGGCGGCTGAGGCGCTACCCGGCGCCTATGACACTCCGCTCACAAGACCAACGCCGAGCGGTACTAGATGAGGGTGATAGCAATGAATAGTACACCTGGCTGGGCGGGCAAGCTGGTGCGGCTGCGCGGCGTGGAACCAGCGGATTGGGAGACGCACTGGCAGTGGGACCAGGACTGGGAGATGCAGCGGCGGATCGACCGCGTGTACTTTCCACGCTCACGGGTGGGAACACAACGCTGGGCGGAACAGGCGGCGCTGCAAGACGGCGCAGGCGATCAGTATCACTTCGAGGTGGAGACGCTGGCAGGAGAACTGGTGGGCGTGATCTCGGCGAGTCACTGCGATGCGCGGGTGGGAACGTACAGCCACGGTCTCGCCATTCTCTCTCAACACCAGCGCAAGGGCTACGCCTCGGAGGCGATTCTGCTGCTGGCGCGCTACTTCTTCGCGGAGTTGCGCTACCAGAAGGTGAACGCGCCAGTCTATAGCTTCAACGAACCATCCATCAGGCTGCACGAGTCGCTGGGCTTCCAGCCGGAGGGTCGCCAGCGCCGCATGGTCTACACCAATGGCCTACACTATGACCTGCTGTGGTATGGCATGACCGCCGGGGAGTTTGCCACGCGCATGCCGTGAGCATTGCCTTCCCTCAACCGCCACCTGTGGACAAACACCGACAAGCTGAGCCAGCAGCAGACATGGATATGCCTGGCATGCGGCCCGTATGGCTGTTTTGGCGCTCGCTCACCCTTGTGATACTAGATAATATGTTCTATATTTATGGTATGGCTGAGATGCGAGAAAACAGTGGGGGCGCACAATGACGAAGGTGAGCAATTCTGTTGAGGCGAGCACGGCAGTCACAACAGTTGGAGCGGGCGAAGGAAGTGTTACAACTAACCGCACAGCGGCGTCGGGCGAGTTGCGCTGCGAGGGCGCATGCTGGCGACTCAACGGACGCACGTTGCGGCTGGCGATCTGGCTGGCGACACATCAGGCGCGCATCAACGCGGCGGCATCTGAGTGCGGGCAGTTGTGGCTCACCTGGAAGGACGGCGGCAAGAGCGGCGCCGCACACGCTATCTCAGGCGATCTGCGCACACGCCTGTAATCACGGTAATCACGGTAATCACGGTAATCACGGTAATCACAATGATGGGCTATAGCGCCTGATGAAGACTTCGCGGGTCATGCGCGGCAGACAGGACGTGATCTGCCGCTTGCTTTTGGCAGATGGTAGTGGATGCGCCGGTAGGTATAGGCTGATGTGGGGTTGAGGCGGGGAAGGTGGCACAGGCGATGGATCAACTGGCTGGGCAGTCGGCGGATGATGGGTATTCGCAGGCGGTGTCACGAGAACGTGTGGTCGATCAGGCGGTCGATCAGGCGGTCGATCAGGCGGTTGAGCGTGTGACGGAGCGCGCCGAGCGGCGTGAACCGACACGCAACGAACGCGCCTTCACGCTGTTCTGCCAGGGGATGCGTCCGGCGGCGATTGCGGCGGAGCTGGAGGTGAGCGTCGGCACGGTGCGGCGCTGGCTGCGACAGGATGTGCAGTTGCTGGCGCGTGAGGCGCTGACCGAACGCGCAGCGCAGTTACAGACGGCGATTGAGAGTCAGCGGGCGATTGCCGCCGCCGCCTGGGCCGCCTATACGCATGAGCGTACCCTGGAAGATGCCCTGCTGCGGGGCGAGCTTGACCGTGTGCGCCGCCGCGCCATGCGCCGTGAAAGGACGGCCGACGACGCGATTGACCACAGGGCCAACGCCGACCAGCAACACCCCCGGCGGCATACCCTCCACCGGGATCATGCTGACGAGCGCGCGGATGCAGGCATCCCCCTGGATACAATAGCAGACGCGACGGCGACACCGCATAGAACAGATGATGCAACAGATGGCGCCAGTGTGATCCTCGAGGAGTATGAGCGACCACGCCACACCAGCCAGGGCGCAAAGTATCTGGCGGTGGCGCAGGCGGCGCAACGCGAGGTGGCGCGGCTGCAAGGTCTTTACGAGCGCATCGAGCGGGCAGTTCCCGAAGCCCGCATCACCATCACGCGTCGTCCCGATGGGCCAGAGAATCAACCGCCTGCCAGCGGTGACGACAACCGCACTGATGAGGGCTGACGGGAAGAGATGGGGCGGCAATGGAGGATGTTTCGGCAAGCGCATGGCGGCTCAACCCGACACAGTGGGCGTTCGTCGCCAGCCCAGCGCGTTTCAGCTTTTATGTCGGCGGGATCGGCGCGGGCAAGACTTTCGCGGGCGCGGCGCGGGCAATCCTCTGGGCGGCTGAACATCCTGGCAGCCTGGGCCTCGTTGGCGCTCCCACCTATCCGATGCTGCGTGATGCCAGTCAACGCATGTTCTTCGACCTGCTGCCTCCTCAACTGATCGCCACATACTCCAGCAGTGAGGAGCGGCTGATGCTGCGCAATGGCGCTGAAGTGCTCTTTCGCTCGCTGGAGACGCCCGACCGTGTGCGCGGCCTCAACCTGGCGTGGTACTGGCTCGACGAGGCGCCACTCTGTGGCTACTATGCCTGGCAGGTGCTGAAGGGACGATTGCGCCAGCGTGAACAGACGACGGCGGCCTGGGCGACCGGCACCCCGCATGGACGCGACGGCTTCGCGCGCGACTTCGAGCTGTCGCCGCGCCACCATCATGCCCTCTACCGCGCCGCCACCTATGCCAACGCCCACAACCTGCCGCCGGACTTCATCGCCGAATTGGGCTACACCGGCGCCTTCGCCCAGCAGGAGATTCTTGGCCAGTTCGTCGCCTTCGAGGGACTGGTCTATAGCTTCGACGCCAGCCGCACCGATCTCGCCGATCCAGCCAACCCGCAGGCGCAGCAGGGGCATGTGCGCGAGCCACGTGCTGATGCGCAGTGGGCGCAGGTGATCGGCGGCGTTGACTGGGGCTACACCAACCCTTCCGCCGCTGTGGTCTTTGGGCTTGATGGCGACGGACGCGCATGGCAGCTTGACGAGTTCTATCAGCGTCGCGCCAGCCTGGAAGAGACGCTGCTGCCCGCGCTGCTCGATCTCACTCGCCGCTACCAGGTGAGCGTCTGGTACTGCGGCCCCGACGAGCCGGAGCATATCGTCGCACTGTCGGCGGCGCTGGCACGTGAGGGATTGCCAGCGCGGGCGCTGCGGGCGGATAACAGTGTGCGAGCGGGCATCCAGACGGTGACGGGTCTGCTGGCGCTACGCGCCGATGGCACACGCGGCCTCTCCGTTGCGCCGCGCTGCATCAACACCATCGCCGAGTACGAGAGTTACCAGTATGCGACTGCTGCGAACGGGCAAAATGTCAGACGCGATCCCTCCGAGCAGCCGCTGAAGCAGCACGATCACGCGCTCGACGCCACCCGCTATGCGCTGCACACGGCGCTGGGCCAGGCGCGCGCCACCAACGCCTATCTCGCCGGGCTGCGCAAACGCGTAGCGGGCGAATAGCGGGCGAATAGCGGGCGCCAAGCTCTCGCAGCAACAGTCCGAACCGTGCGACGACGAAGCCCCATCACCGCGATGCCCGTGCGCGACCATGCCAGCAGTGTGCGCTCGTTCGCCAATTGTCCATCCAAGATAATAGGGCCCCTATCAGATAGGTTGGCGCAAGCCCCATGCCGCCCAGCCAGTTATGCCCCCTGTGACGCAATACCCGGCTGGTGCGCAGCCGCCGCCTCGCCACGCCAGCCGCCACGTGCCAACGCAACCAGCGCGACAAGCACAGCAATTGTCATCGTCACCGTGACGATGATCCACGAGGTCATGGTCGTCAAGCCATAGAAGCCAAGATCGTGCTGAAACTGTGCGCTGGCCTGCCCATTAGCGATGATGCCCCAGGCAACCACGCCGCCAAGCGTCAGCAGCATCGCCAGCGCCGCCACCAGCGCCGGAATACGCGCAAAGCGGTAGAGCCGTTCGCTGATCGGGCTGCGGGCAATCGCCGTCGCCATCGCCGCCGTGCTGACAATCGCCGCCAGATGCCAGATCGCCACCGCCGTGAAGTATGCGGCGACCACCGCCACATTCGGCGTGAAAACCTGTCCCGGCTTGGCGTCAAACACGCTGGTCCCCTGGCTCTTCTCGATGGCTACCAGTGCAAGAAAGCTGCCGATCACGACGAGGAACGCCAGTATCGGCGTTCCCAGCAACGCCAGCACACTCCGGCGCCCACTGCTCCATGCGGAGCGCAACGCCGCGAAGCCAATCGGCAATCCGCCGATCAGGATCGCCAGCAGCGAGATTCCCGCGCCCGCCTGCACGACATATACGGCGTTTTGCAGGTTGGCCAGCGACGACTTCGCCAGCGAGTTGTCGTCGAGCAGGCCATAGAAGCCCGTCCCTGACAGCACATACAGGATATAGGCGCAGAAGACAACGATCAGTGTCTTGCGTAGTCGGTTGAGCATGGGAAACCCCCTTGTATCGGCGAGTTGTGGCGCCAGTCGGGCATCGAGCGCGCCGTAGAACACATCGAGCATGTCGAGAAAACTGAAGGCGGAGATGCCACGATCGGCCAGCAGCGCCAGAAACTCCTCGCCGTATCTGTCGCGCCACACTGATGGGTAGAGGCGCAGCAGCCATGTATGCAGCCGTTGTGGCGCCGCCTGCGCCTGACCGGCCTGTTGCGATTGGCTGGCCTGACTGGCTTGTTCTGTCCGGCCCATATCGTTTACCCGTTCCATAGAGCGGCTCCCAGGCGGTGCAGGCCAGTCGTAGCGAAGGCTTCGAGTGATGTCAGTTGCTCTGTGAGCGCCGCCGCCCCCGCTCCCGTCAGTTGATAGGGACGCCGCCGATCCTCCGCCGCCAGCGCCCGAATCAGTCCGCGCTTCTCAAGCCGGGCCAGCGCGCCATAGAGCGTCCCCGGTCCCAGCCGCACCCCTGCCATCTGCTCGATGTCCTCCATCATGGCGTACCCATGCTTCGGCCCACCCGCCAGACTCGCCAGAATCAACAGCCCCGGATCGGAGAACCGCCCCAGATCGGCCAGCGGCTCAGTTGTTGTTGTATCCATCTCTCACTCCAGCACATCGCGCCGCCGCGTGAGTACCACCGCGACCACTGCAAAGACAACGATATAGATACCGATGACCAGCAACGCATGTGACCCGGGAACCGGAACCAGCGTCAACGGCCCGAAGCCGGAGAGCGTATGGGTGACGGTCACAGCGCCATGCGGCCCCGGCACGATCTGCGTCCAGGGTGGCGCGATCTCGTCGGGCAGACGGTTGAGCACCGGCCCCAGCAGCGCGCCTGAGAGATTCGCCCAGAAGGCGCTATGCGTCACCTGCACCAGAATACTCAGCGGGATCGTCATCAGGTTGTCCACCGCGAACCAACTCAGGCCTACCGCCAGCCCGAAGGCCAGCGACCGCCCGACCACCGCCGCCGCGACTCCCAGCGCCAGCGTCGCCACTGTATTGATCGCCAGGCACAGCAGATAGTAGCCGACACTGCCCCAGAATGCGCCATTGAGCGCCTGCCAGGGCTGATGTCCATCCGCCAGCGCCAGTGTGAGTCCAGTGGCGAAGAGAAGCTCGATCAGCAGCGCGCCCACGATCAACGCCAGCCCCACCAGCAGAATCGCCGTCACCTTCGCACCCAGCAGTTGCAAACGTCCCACGCCACGCCCCAGCAAAATGCGGATCGTCCCCTGCTGGTATTCAAGTCCGATCACATGCGCCGCGATCACCAGCAGAAAGATACCGCTGAAGACACGCACCAGCGCGAAGTCCCCCTCGATCAGGGTATAGAACGCGCCAAGCGGATCGTTGCGTACCTGCCTGCCTGTGTCGGGGCCAGTCACCAGCAACAACTGCGCGCCGACGATCAAGAGGGTGATCACCGCTGCCAACACCCAGGTGATACGTAGATGGATCAGCTTGCGCAACTCACCACGCACCAGCCCACCGAAGCTTGCCCGCATCCGCCGCGCCGCAAATGTCACAGGCGCTACATCAGCGCCCAATGATGCCACGCTCATCTACTTGCTCCTCCAGAGAACTAAAACCTCAACTCCACTGCCGTCGCACGTTGTTTCACCCTGTAGGGGCGTCTGCCAGACGCCCGCTCTCGCCACGATTGACGGTCGCCATCAACCAACATCTTCCCCTTCACCGCCGGTCAGTCGCAGGAAGATCGTTTCGAGATCAAGCGCCAGTGGCGTGATGGCGCGTGGGACGAATCCCGCCTGCACCAGCAAGAGGTTGAGGTCACCGCTCTGCCCATGTGGCGCCGGGGTGACAAGTGTGACGTTCTCGCCGTCGCGCTGCAATCGCGCCTCTGCGCCCCAGGGCTGGCGCGCAATCAACGCCAGCGCCTCCTGCGGGCGATCCACGCTCACCACAAATTCGCCGTGTCCGCGTGTCAGATCAGCGACGCTGGCCTCCATGACGAGCCGGCCGCGATTGAGAATGGCGACCCGCGAGCAGATCTGCTGCACCTCGCCCAGCACATGGCTCGACACAAACACCGTCTTGCCCTGCGTCGCAAGCTGGCGCAGCAGATCGCGCATCTCCACAATCCCTGCCGGATCAAGCCCATTGGCAGGCTCATCGAGGATCAGCAGATCGGGATCGGCCAGCAGCGCCAGTCCCAGTCCCAGCCGCTGCCGCATGCCCAGCGAATATGTCCGCACGCGGTCACGGTCACGTCCGCGCAGCCCCACAAAGTCCAGCACGGTATCTATACGCGCCTCTGAGACGCCGCCCAGCGCATCGCCCACCGCCCGCAGATTGTTGCGTCCCGACAGATACGGATAGAGCGCGGGCTGCTCCACCAGCGCACCCACCTGCGGCAGAATCGCTGGACCGTGCAGCGCCACATCCTGGCCCAGAATCTCCACACTGCCGGAACTCGGCGCGATCAGCCCAAGAATCATGCGGATCGTCGTGGTCTTGCCCGCGCCGTTTGGCCCCAGAAAGCCGAAGATCTCGCCGCGTGTCACCGCCAGATCGAGGTTGACGACGGCGGCGCGCTGTCCATAGCTCTTCGAAAGCTCGCGTGTGCGCAACACCACGTCGTCCCCCTCGCCAGCGCCCGCACTGTGCGGCGCCGCCTGCCCATGCGTCTGTACTCCACTGGTCATAGTCATATGTCCTCATTCCCTCACTTGCGGCAGCATAGCTTCGCCCTACAGCCCGCGCAGGCAAGCTCCTGCGCCCCGTAGGGGAGCTTCAGGCGCTGACGGGGCCATGTTGCCACGCTTGTGCCACCTGTCGCCGCATCGGGGACACAGACGGGCGCGCCACGCGCCTCTATACTCCCCTGCCCGCCGGGATGAGCCGTGGCCCGAAAGCCACGATCCTCACGCACCGCCAGACGCCCCTACGCATCACTACTACGTCACTCGCTATATCACCAAACGTATTATATCGTCCGACGTAACAATACCTGATAGCGAGATGGATGTCAAGTGCGCCAACGTACCATGCGTGAGATGAGCGCGCATAATAGAGAGGCGATAGAGAGGCAATAGAGAGGCGATAGAGAGGCAATAGAGAGGCAATAGAGAGGCAACATTCCTGTCTAGACAGCGGATCATGGCATGGTCTGTGAGCAGATTGCGTTCAGGCTGATCAGGGGTCAGCGGATGAGGAAGGACTGATGCAATGGATGAAGCTCTCCAGACTACCATCGAAACACTGCTGATGCTGCTGCTGGTGATCTGCATCGTCGCGTTGATTGTCGAACGTGTGCGCCTGCCCTACACCGTGGCGCTGGTGGTGATCGGGCTGCTCGGCTTTCAGCCCGACTTCCGCCATATCCATCTGACACCGAACCTGATCCTTGAGGTGTTCCTGCCTGTCTTGCTCTTTGAGGGCGCCTATAATGTCAACGCCCGGCGGCTGGCGCATGAGGCGCTGCCGGTGACACTGCTGGCCGTTCCCGGTGTGCTGATCGCCACCCTCGTGACGGCGCTGCTCTTTGGCAACTATGGCTCAACCAGCGGACTCAATCCGCAATCCGTTCACGCCATAAGCGCCACCTGGAAGTTCCTGGGATTCGTCGCCAACTCGCTGGTATTTTTGCTGATCGGCATCGAACTGGACCCGCTCACCATCGCGCGCAATGGATGGATTATCGGTGTGGCATTTCTCGCCGCTCTCGCTGGTCGCGGCGTTGTGGTATATCTGTTGGCGCTGCTGCTGCATGGCCGCCACTGGACCATCCCGCCACGGTTTGCGCCCGTGCTGCTCTGGGGTGGATTGCGCGGCGCCGTCTCGCTGGCGCTGGTGCTCAGTCTTCCCTTCACGCTTCCTGGTGGGCAACCATTTCCAGACCGCAATCTGCTGCAACTGCTCACCTTTGGCGTGGTAGGCGCATCGTTGCTGCTGCAAGGACTCACGATGGGGCCACTGATACGGCGGCTCAGACTCACCAGCGACCAGGCGCAGGGGGATCGGACGGCGCCACTCGAAGCCCGGCTTGCGGCTACCGAAGGGGCGCTGCTGGCGCTGGCGCGCGAACACGATCACGGAGCGATCAGCACACTTGAGTATGACCGGCTCTGCAATGCCTATCAGCTTGAAGATACACAGATACGCCAACAACTGGACCAGGCCGAAGAAACCGAAGAAACCGAAGAAACCGAAGCGGCGCAGGCCGAAGAGCAGCAATCGCACCACCGGTGAAACAACGATAAGCAGTGGCCAGAGGCGCCAGGTGGTTGCCGTTGGCGGTTATCTTGCTGCTTTGCGAGCATAGTACGCGCCCTATCGCGTCGCGTATCGTATACTCATGTTATCATGCCAACAGTCGGCAACATCCATGAGGGGAGACGCTATTCATGAGCCAGCGCGACGACGAACCAGCCACACGCCGCCCAGCGCACTCACAACACATCGAGACGCTGGCGATCCACGCAGACCACGACGCCGATCCCGTGACGGGCGCGGTGACCCCGCCGCTGCATCTCTCCACCACCTTCGAGCGCGCGCCTGACGGGACGTATCCGCAGGGCTACGTCTACATTCGCACGGAAAATCCCACACGCGGGGCGCTGGAACGGGCACTGGCGGCGCTCGAAACGGATGGTGCGGATGGCGCTGGGGCAGTGGCGTTCGCATCGGGCGCGGCGGCCACCTCGGCGGTGTTTCAGGCGCTCGCCCCTGGTGATCACGTGATTGCGCCTACCGATGTCTACCACGGCACAGCGAAGCTGCTGCGTGAGACGTTTGCGCCCTGGGGGCTGGCCGTCAGCTTCGTGGATATGGACAATCCCGCGCAGGTAGAGGCGGCGCTCTGCCCTGAAACAAAGCTGCTCTGGGTTGAGACACCCTCCAACCCGCTCCTGCGCATCACCGACATCGAGCGCATCGCGGCGCTGGCGCATCAGGCGGGGGCGCGGCTCGCCTGCGACAACACCTGGGCCACACCGGTTGGGCAGCGTCCACTGGCGCTCGGCGCTGATCTGGTGGTCCACTCAACCACCAAATATCTTGGTGGGCATAGCGATGTGCTGGGCGGCGCAGTGGTAGCCGGTCCCGGCAGCGGCGACGATCCGTTCTTCCAGCGCATCCGCGCCATTCAGGGATCGGGCGGCGCGGTGGCGGCTCCCTTCGACTGCTGGCTGACACTGCGCGGCATTCGCACGCTACCCTATCGCATGCGGGCGCACACTGAGCATGCGGGCGCGGTGGCGGCATTTCTCGCGGGGCATGCCACCGTCGAGGCGGTTCACTATCCAGGACTGGCGACACATCCCGGCCACCAGATCGCGGTGCGGCAGATGGCGCTCTATGGTGGCATGCTCTCCGTGCAGATCAAGGGTCATGGACGGAGCGAGGCTGAGGCGGCGCTGGCAGTGGCGGCGCGTGTGCGCATCTTCACACGAGCGACCAGCCTGGGCGGTGTCGAGAGCCTGATCGAGCATCGCGCTTCGGTTGAGGGTCCACAGTCACGCACACCACAGAACCTGCTGCGCCTCTCGATTGGCCTTGAGCATCCCGACGACCTGATTGCCGATCTGGCGCAGGCGCTGGAGTCTGCTCTGTGATCCGCCCAACTCAGAATCCTGCGTCGTCGTTCGCGGAGATAATCTGCAAGATCGGCGTAGCAAGATAAACGTGCCGCCATGTCCTGCCAGTCACCTCCTGCACAATGCCCTGCCCTCGCAGTGTCTGGATTGCCTCACGCGCTGTTGGCGGCGAACTTTTCAGGATAGCGGCAGCGCGCCTTACTGTGATGTAAGGATTGATAAAGAGTTCATCAAGCAGCCGTTGAGCTTTCGGCTTCTGATGCAGTTGCTTGCGATAGGTTTCCCGCAGTTCCATCAACTGACTCGCCTGGTATACACCAGCTTGCGCTGTTTCGGTGACGCCCCTGAGAAAGAACCGCAGCCAGGGTATCCACGCGCCATTGGTACGCACACGCTGAAGCAGATCGTAGTAATCCTGCCGATGCTTCTCGATATAGGCCGAGAGATAGAGCAACGGCAGAGGAAGCCGCTGGCGTTCAAGCAGGAAAAGCGTAACCAGCAAACGCCCCAGCCGTCCGTTGCCATCAAGAAACGGATGAATCGCCTCGAACTGCTCGTGCATCAGCGCACATTGGATCAGGTCTGGCATGACGTCACGCTGATTGACGAATCGCTCCCACTGCGCGAGCGCCTGCATCATGCGATCAGGCGGCGGAGGAACATAATCCGCTGTAGCTGGGCTGCTGCCAGCAGCGCCGATCCAGTGCTGCTCGCGCCGAAACTCCCCTGGACGCTTGCCCTCACCACGTACACCGGACATCAGCAATTCGTGCATCTCACGCACCAGGCGTAACGACAGCGGCAATACCCCAAGTTGCTGAATGCCATATTCAAGCGCGTCTACGTAGTTGCGCACTTCACGCACATCGGCGTCTTCCTGTCCGTGTGCCACACCCTCCACCTCATCACGCAATACGTCCGAGAGGCTGGCCCGCGTGCCTTCTATGCGGGAGGATAAGACCGCTTCACGCCGGGTATATGGCACAATGAGCAACTGCGGATTCGGCAGAAATCGCCCAAGCCCTGCCAACTCACTCAAAGCTGCATCTGCCCGCGACAGCAACAGTACAAGTTCAGCGTCATAGGCCAATTCAGGCGGCAACGGCGCTGGAACAAACGCCAGATGCCCCTCGATAGTGGTAACAAGCTCTCCCGTGCAGGCCTCGTGAAAGTCAGACGCACGCATAGAGTCCCCTTTGTGAGAAATCAGCAATGACGTTGTGCTACAACACACATAAACTCGGAAAGATTATAGCACTTTTCTTTCCAACCCTCTAACACATGGAAAGTTTTCGCCACATTTCTTTCCATGATCCCAGCGTCTGAAAAATAGTCTTACAATGCCGGTGAGGAATCATCTGGTTTCACATGAAACACGCCACGCCGACAAATCAACATGCTGAGGAAGTGAAGGAAGCGCCCCATGCCCTATACATTCCACCTGATGACCGAGGCGGATGCCCATACGATGCTGACGTGGCGCTACCCCGAACCCTATGCGATCTATAGCTCCGCCGCCGATGCGCCGCGTGAGAGCGCCGCAACCTGGCTGCGCGAGTTTCTGGACCGTCGCAGCCCGTACTATGCTGTGCGTGAGGAAGGCGCGGCGCCTGATAGTGAGTCGGTCGGCTTCGTCTGCTTCGGCAGTTCGGCGGAGGTAGGCGGTGAACTCAATCCTGACATGCCGCCGGAACCGCATATCTTCAGGGCGGATGGCGCCATCGCTATCGGGCTGGGGATGCGTCCCGACCTCACCGGCAAGGGACAGGGCGCGGCATTCCTGCGAGCGGCGCTGGCCTTCGGGCGCGCGACCTATCATCCCCGACTCTTCCGTCTCTTCGTCTTCGAGTGGAATGCGCGGGCAATCAAGGTCTACGAGCGCGCAGGCTTCAAGCCGGTCGGACAGGTCGCCCAGCCCATGCGGCACGGCGAGCCACGCATCTTCCTCGAGATGGCCCGCGAAGAAGACTGATCAACAAACAAGCCCCTCTCCCGGTGGAGAGGGGCTTGGGTGAGGTTCGTCCTACCGCACACTTGTCACACTGGCGCTCTGTTCGAGCGCCTGGATCAGCGCGGCGTTGGAGGGCGTGCGCTCCATCACGTTGAGCAGTTGTTGCGTCGCGGCCTGCGTTGGCAGATCGGCCAGCCGTCGGCGTAGTGCGGTGGCGGCGCGCAACTCTTCAGGCGAGAGCAGCAACTCCTCATGGCGCGTGCCGGATTTCACAGCATCCACCGACGGGAAGAGGCGGCGCTGCGAGAGTTCACGCGAGAGGTGCAACTCCATGTTGCCCGTCCCCTTGAACTCCTCATACACCACATCGTCCTGACGGCTGCCCGTATCCACCAGGCAGGTGGCGAGAATCGTAATGCTGCCACCCTCCTCGAGATTGCGCGCAGCCCCGAAGGCGCGGCGTCCGGTGTCGAGCGCCTGCGCGTCAATGCCACCGGAGAGCGTGCGTCCGTTGCCACGTGTCGCCAGATTCTCGGCGCGGGCCAGACGGGTCAGCGAGTCGAGCACCATGAAGGCGTCGCGGCCCGATTCAGCCACTCGCTTGGCGCGCTCCACCGCTACCTGCACCAGCCACGCATGCCGCTCGGTGCTTTCGTCGAAGCTGGCGGCGTAGACATGGCCACCGTTCGGCTCAAGTCGCGCGCGCAGGTCCGTCACCTCTTCGGGGCGCTCGCCCACCAGCACAGCCATCACCACGGCGTCGGGATAGCCTTGCAGCACTGACTCCGCCGCCTCGCGGATCAACGTCGTCTTGCCAGTCTTGGGCGGCGCGACAATCAACGCCCGTGAGCCGAAGCCCAGCGGCGCGAATAGATCAATCACCCGCGACGAGATCGGGCGCGGCCCCTGCTCTAGCCGGATGCGCCGGTCGGGGAAAAGCGCCGTCAACTGCTCGAAGAGCGGGCGTTCGCGGGCGCGTTCGGCGTCCTCGCCGTTGACTGTTTCGACGCTGACGAAGATACGACGTCCCTGGCGTTCCTCCGCCTGCCCCTGAATCACATCACCGGCGCGCAAGCCCCAGCGACGCATATCGTCAAGGTTCAGGCGGCCAGTAGGTTGCAGTGTCCGCTCATCCAGCACCTCGGCAGGCATGGCGCCGTGGCCCTGATGGAAGAGCACGCCGCGCGCCTCCACGGTGCGCGCATAAGCGGGCGTTGTCACGCGCCCCTGCGGATTGCCATAGCGACCTGCGCCGCCCTGCTGTGGCACGTTGGTATACAGACCACCCTGGCTCGTATCGCGGTTCGTATCACGACCCGTATCACGGCCCGCGCGTCCGCGTGTGGGCTGGTTGCGTCCGTTGGCGGGCGCCAGTGGCGCGTTCCGGCGTTCGGCATAGTCGGCGCGATTGACGTAGAGTTCGTTCTGGGCGCCCGGCATACCCTGGTTCACCTGCTCACCGCGCCGTGAACGCGGGTCACGCTGATCAGAGTAGTACCCACCTTGTCCGCCCTGCTGAGCGGGGTAATTGCCATAGGGCGACTGCGGCTGCGGCGGATACATACGCTCCGGGCGATCCATGCGGTCGCGTGGCTGGCGACCCTGCGCGGGCGGATAGTCGGCGGGCGTTCCGCTCGTGCGGCGTCCGCGTTGCGCGCCAGCATTGTTTGGGGAGCCCTGATTGGCAGCGGGAGCAGAGGGATCGCGTGACTGGCGCTGGGTATAGCCACCCTGCGGCTGTCCCTGCTGGCGACTCTGGCCGCGCTCACGCCCATAGGGCTGCTGCTGATACTGGCCACGATGGTTGGCGCCCTCATTGGCAGGATTGGCAGGATTGGCAGGATTGGCAGGATTGGCAGGATTGGCAGGGCCATAGCCTGCCGGTGGATAACCACCCTGCTGTTGTTGTTGCCCGCGCGACCCGGGCAGCACGCTACTCACCCGCTGCACACCGTTACGCGCCCCAGGATTATACGGCGCGCGCCCGGCGGCTCCGCCAGTGCGTTGCGATCCCGTCGGCCCTGCGGCGCCCGCTTGCGCAGGATGTCCCGGCTGCGGATGACGCTGCTCGCGGCGTGTGTCAGGGCGTTCGCGGTGAGTATGGGCGACTGATTGCGGCGTGGCCGCAGACTCCATAGACGCCTCAGGCGATGCTTCAGACGATTGCGCGCCAGCAGCCAGCGCCGTCTCCACCGGCTGGTCGCCCACCTGTGGCTCAACACCCACCACAAACCCTGCGCTGCCTGGAACATCTGCTGTCTCAGGTGTCGCGGCGCGGCGTGCTGGGGCATATGCGCCACGCGGGCGGGTATCGAAGCGGCGACGTGGTGTAGTGGTCGGCGTCGTGGCTGCTGGCGCTGCGCGAGCGCCTGCCTCAGCGCCGCCTGCCTCAACCGGCGATTGCGCGGCTATCGGCGTAAACAACGCCTCTGGCGTGTCCGCCTGTGTGGTCGGCGTCGTGGTCGGCGTCGTGGTCGGAGCCGATGGTTCGGCATCCGTAGCAGTGACAGTTGTGCGGCGCGTGACACGGCGGCGCGTGGGGCGCGGCGTTTCATCAGCCGTCCCGACCGTCTCGACCATCCCGGCGGTGGTTGATCCCACTGGCTCAGGCGCCTCGATCACACGGTCAGAGGCGCTCTCAGGGGCATCGGCGCTACTCGCGGCGCGACGTGCGACGCGGCGACGTGGCGCGGCAGGCGCATCAGGCGCAGTGTCAGAGGCGCCTCCATCGGCGAGCAGGGTCGGCTGAATCGCCTCACTGGGCGTGGCTGACGTAGCGACCGCCGTTTTGGCGCGGGTCACACGTCGCCGCTTGGGAGCCGCTTCGCTGGCGGCGTCGTCCCCGGCGGGCATGGCGCTGGCCGGATGGAGGGAATCGGCGCTAGCGGTGCTAGCAATTGTATTGGTCACGTCGGTCGCCTCAGCGGATTTGCGCGTCACCCGACGGCGCGGCTGCGTGAGTTCCTGATCGTCTGCCACAAGGGCCTCCTACGGAAAAGGGCATATCACAGAACGGGACGGGCCAAAGCGTCCGTCGCGTTCGCAGTATTCTTCGATACTGGTTACTTCACTGGTTACTTCCAGTTGCTACTGGCTACCATCTACGCCTGTTCACAGGCGGGTTCCGGCGATGCTAGTTCCGGTACTGGGTTCTATGGATGCGCGCTGGATGCGCGCTGGATGCGCCGCGATGCAAGATTGCCGCCGAAGCATTGTCGTTCGGGTGTGTACTCGCTACACATTACAAAAAGTCCAGGCGCTAGCGCGCTCACAGCAGGATGTGCGCAGAACATGCGCATGATCCTCAACTTGCATCGGCCTATTCGGCCTGGCAGGGACGCGGAGAAGATTCGGCTGGATAGATAAGTACGTACAGGACAGATGCCGCCATACTGTGACGATATGTGAATGCGCGTCCTCGGTCGTTCGGCTGTAGTATGCCTTCCACGCCAGTACAGACGAAACGCGCGAATACCCGTCACATGAGCGCAAACGGTCCTATCGGGTTGCTCTGGCTCTCCTGGTTTTCTCTCCACCACACCCATAGAGAGCGTAGATAGCGCAGGATACGGTCCGGCGTTTCACCTATACGTCACTTGCACAACAGTTGCACATCATCTGCGGCTAGATGTGCAGCTACATGGCACACCAGACGCTGGATATGTGTGATACGCGGCAGGCGCGCTGCCATGCGACACGGTACAAGCGTCTAACGTTGCGGGCGTCAGCGTAACGACTGAGGCACATCGGCTGCTGGCACACTGCGTTCGGCCTACGCTAGACCATCGCTTCACCCATCGTTACCAGCATCGCTGGCCAGGTGGTGGCGCCGCACTGGATGAATCATAGAGCCGGAAGCCTCGAATCCACTCGCTGGATCGGCAGAGACCGGCGAACGCCGGATCGGATAGCCATAGGGTCATGTGGATGTTGACAGGTCGCGCTGACGCTCTTTCTGAGCATACTGAAATGCGATCGCTGGCCAAAAAGGGAACACGAGAAGTGGCGGCATGTCTCGTGTCGCGTTGCGCCAGGTGTCTATGCGAGAGAAGGCAGGGCAACAGGTGGCGATGGCTGATCATTCGCCGAAATGTGTGTTGTGCGTTACAGTCGCATGTAGAGATGACGCCTCGGAACGCGCCTCTCTCATAGAATAACAGGTTTGCGCGCCACTGTCAACCGTGATCACCGTTTGGACCTCACCCCGACCCCTCTCCTGCGAGGAGAGGGGAGACAGAAACGCGATTATTGGCCTGCTTCTGGCTCCTCTCCCCTGGCAGGGGAGAGGCTGGGAGAGAGGTCCTGGACGAGTGCGCGGAAGCGGTCGCCCCGGTCGAACTCGTGAAGGAACATGCCGAAGCTGGTGAAGCCTGGCGAGAGCAGCACCACATCACCCGGCTCCGCGCTCGCCCGCGCCGCTGCAATCGCCGCGCCCAGATCGTTCAGTGGGCCAATGACGGGCAGCTCGTCGTGCCCCTGCGCCTGGGCTGCTTCCCGCAGGTCGGCGGCAAACTGATCCGAACTATTGCCAGCCAGCGTCACGATCCGCTTGCAACGCGCCACCGCCACCGCCACGAAAGCGCTGTGGTCGAGATTCTTGCCGTTGCCACCGGCGATCAGGATGATCGGCTCGGTGAAGCTGCGGAGCGCGGCGACCCCTGCAATCGGCGCCGTGCTGGCGCTGTCGTTCACATACGTCACGCCCTCAAGTGTCCGCACAACCTCCAGCCGGTGCGCAACGCCGCCAAAGTCCGCCACCGCCGCGCGGATCGTCTCAGCATCCATGCCGATCAGTTCAGCCGCCAGCGTCGCCACCTGCACATTGCCCAGGTTGTGCGCGCCCCGCAGGTGCACGTCGCCAGCATAGCGGAAGGCTTTTTGCGCCGCTGTATCGTCGCGCTGGTCGCGCAGCCAGGCGCTACGCCGCTCTGGACTATAGAGCCAGACCTGACCGGCTGGCGCCTCGGCGGCATAACGACGCCCATACGGGTTGTCGGCGTTGAAGAGCGCGCTGTCGTCGGCGCCCTGATAGCGAAAGATGCTGGACTTGGCCTCGCCGTAGTCGTCCATCGAGTCGTAGGCGTTGAGGTGATCGGGCAGCAGGCCAGTGAAGATCGCCAGTTGCGGACTCCGACGGATGGTGTGTAGCCCTTCCAGCATCCAGTTGCCCAGTTCGAGGACCACCCAGCGGCCAGGGGTGATCTGTGGCAGCAGCGCCAGCGTCTCGATGCCACCCAGGTTGCCCCCCAGCAGCGGCGCCAACTCGCCCGCCGCCAGGATGTGATGGAGCAGCAGCGTAGTCGTGCTTTTGCCGCGTGTGCCGGTAACACCAGCAATCTTGCCGTCCTGACTGGCGCAGGCGCGAAAGAACCAGGCGATCTCCATCTCCACCCGCACACCCGCCGCACGCGCCGCCGCCAGATACGGCGAACTGCGCGGCACATTGGGGTTGCGCACGACCACATCGGCGCCAGTGAAGTCGGCCATATCGTGCCGCCCCAACACATAGCGAAGGGGCAGACCCGCGAGTTGCGCGACACTCGGCGTCAGCAGATCCTCGCCGCGCAGATCGGTGACGACCACCTCAGCCGCGCCCTGGGCCACGGCATAGCGCGCCGCGCTGACCCCGCCGCCGAGCAGCCCCAGCCCCATTACTAACACCCGCCGCCCGCGCAGCGCATTGGGATCACCTGGATCATCAGTCCCCGCCACATCGTGCCATACGTTCTCCGCGCCCATCGCCCATGCTCCCCTGATCGCTCGGCGGATGCCCTATCCACCAAATGTCGCCATCACAGGATAGCACAGCAGCACGGTGAGTAGAAACAATCACGAGAAGAGGTGAAGGCGTCCGATGCAGTGCATAGAAAACGGGCGTCCACAGGACGCCCGAACAGAAGCACTCCAACCCACGCAGGCGGGCTTCGTGGCGCCAGCCCAGAGGCGCGGGTTGGGCCGCTGGCCATCCCACTGGCTACGACCCGCTCCCTACCCTGCGACGCCGATGGGGCCGAGCGGCTCGACCACACCTGCCAGCGGCCAGCGCGGCGCCCCCACGCGATAGACCACGCGCGCGATCTCCCAATCGGGACGTTCGGCGGCGCCAGCGCGACGGCGACCCTTGTTGAGCGGCCATGTGAGCCAGCGGCTCAGGCTGTGCTTGCTCAGAGGCGTCAGTTCATAGACACTGCCCGCGCGGAAGCATGGCACGCCAAGCCCCCACACCACCTCTTCGCTGCCTAGCAACTCGAAACAGGCGCGGTGCATCCCCTGGCCGCTCTCATCCGGGTCAATCGCAATCAGGCGACCCAGCTTGCCCTTTGGATGCAGTGGTCCACGCTCCCAGGGGCCGCGCAGCCGGTGCGCCCAGCCCCAGGTGCGATCTTCTTCGGGATGCTCCGGGTCTTCGGGCGTCGGCAGCAGTGTCAGCAGCAGCGCCAGATAGCGGCGCGGCAGTGGCACGGTGCTATCTGGCTCGCCCGCCTCCATATGCGCCAACGACCATGCGATGTCACTATGCCCCAGCACGCTATCGGGCCGCTCCACGCGGAAGATGCCTGCATCCGTCTCGATCTCCACAGCGGAGATCACCTGTGGTAGTGGGCGCTCGGCCACTGTGTTGCGGCGCGACGCGCTGGCGCCCGACGCAATCAAACCGCCCGAAAGCCCCGAAAGCGATCCGGCGAAGGTCGCCTTCCCCACCTCAGCGGACCCCAGACCTGTCTGAGTGGTGTCAGCCTTGCGCCTGCCCCCGCTGGCGCGTCCACGTTTGGGCGCGGCGGAGCTATCCGCGCCGATCTGTGCGCTTGCGCCCACCAATGCGCCGGTCACAACCGCGCCCATCAGCTTGCCGCTCAGGCTGCCGGTGAAAGGTCCGCTGTTCATGCCCCCGACGACACTGGCAGTTCCCAGGCTACCCTCCGGCAGCACCGGACGAATTGAACGCAAGTGACCATAGGGGCGGCTCACCCGGATCGCCCCTGCGCGTCCGGCGCCTTCCAGCGGACGCAGGCCGCCGCCCGCCGTGGCAAGCGCAATCAGCCATACATCGGGGTCAGGCGCAGGCGCAACGCCCGCGTTGGCATCGCGCTGTGTGAAGGGTGAATAGGGCGTGACGCTCGCCGCGCCCATCCCGCCACGCACCGGAGCGGGCCATGATGGATCGGGGAGCCATTGGCGCGCCGGAGCGGGCGCTGGGGCGCTTGAAGCTGGATAAGAAGACGACGGTGATAATGCCGTGACAAACGTGACGGGCGCTGCGAGTGACGCCGCCTCCACATGCTGTGAGGCGAGCGCCTGGCCGACGCGCTGGAGCGGAGCGATGCCGCCACTGCGCGCGGGGCTATATGAACCGTGTGGCTCTGCGCCCTGGGGTGATTCGAGAGATGCGCGCATCGCTGTTCCT
>JBDTAI010000318.1:0-9244 GCA_039924685.1 Ktedonobacterales bacterium | reverse complement strand
GAAGCGCCATGATCAGTACCCGATCACGATGGACCGTGGCAAAGAACAGTACATCCGCGATCTGAACGTCCGCAGGTTCGTCTATTCGCAACCACAGACGCTGCAAAACGTAATTCTAACTGCCGCTAGAGTGGAGCGCTACGGTAGAACGAACATCATACAGCGGTAAGCATACCCAGGAAAGGCTTGGTTGGCAGAATGGCGAGTGATTTCATTCCGCGCGATGCAAAGACGACTATCGAGCGGGTGACGTTTCGATCAACTGAGACAGAGGAGCTAGTTACCGCGTTGCTGGTGCGTCCTGCATCCCTTAATGGGACCGGAAACGGCGCACGTCCCATGATACACCCCGCCGCGCTGATCCAGCATGGCTACGGCGCCGAGAAGGCCGATCTGCTCCCACTTGCCAGCCTGCTTGCCGAGCATGGCTTCATCTCGCTGCTGCCCGATGCCTGGGGCCACGGCGAACGCTTTCCTGCCAGTGGTCCCAACTGGATGAACCAGCTCTCGGCTGACTACTTCATCACGGTGGTGCGTCATACTGTGGCGGATATGCGTGAGGCGCTGACTGTGTTGCAGGCGCAGCCGGGCGTGCGCGCTGGGGCGACGCTGGTGGGCGGCTTCTCGATGGGGGCGATGGCGGCGCTGATCGTCGGCTCGGAGGATCAACGGGTGGCGGGCGTGGTATCGGCTTCCGGCTCCCCACTGCCTGATCTGGTGAACGTCTCACTCTTCGGCTCGCAGCCACCCAGCGAGGAATCCGCCAACTGGGCGCGTGCGCATGATGCGGCTGCGCAGGTCGGACGGCTGGCGCCGAAGCCACTGCTGCTGCAACATGGACGGCAGGATGATATGTGTCCCATCGCTGGGACACAGCGCATGTATGAAGCAGCCATGCCGTACTACGCGGCGCACCCCGACCGGCTGAAGCTGATGCTCTATGACCACAGCCACCTCGTCACCGAGGCGCAACTGCTCGATGCTGTGAACTGGCTGGCGCCCTTCTTCACCCAAACTGCCGATGGGGCGGATCGTGACACTGAAAGGCCACCACACGGCGCGAAGGGAACGATATCCTCTGCCGCCCTCTCCTCGTAGGCGAAGGCCGGGGTGAGGTCTCCGCCATCGTTGGCAAGCGCATGGCTAGTTCAGCGCGCCTCGTCGAAGTCTTCGTCGAAAAGGCCGGGGATCGGGGTCACACGCACCTCACCAGCGGTGAGATCAATCACGGCGACGAACTCTTTGACGGCGGGGAGCATCACCTCTGCGCCGGTCGTCTCGTTGCGCACCACATAGATGTCGCTGGCGCCGGTGGCCAGCACATCACTGATCACGCCGAGCGGCTGACCGTTCACGTGGCGCACACGCAAACCGATCAGGTCGTGGACATAGAATTGATCGGGGGGCAATGGCGGCAATTCGATGGCGGGGATGAAGACCTGCCGCCCACGCAATCGCGCGGCGTCGGTTGGCGACCCGACACCCACCAGATGCAAGAGTAGCTGGCGCTTGTGTTCACTGACGCTGACCACCTGATAGGGGATGTGGTCAGCGCCGAGGTAGACGGTCTTGAGGCGCACAAAATGCTCGGGGAGATTGTTCTCAGGGTGAACCTTGAGAACGCCCTTGACGCCAAAGACGCCACTCACCACGCCGATCAGCGCCCATTCGCTTGCAACAACCCTGGCCGCGCCGTCACTGTGGGCCTGATCGTCCGCCTGCGGAGGCGTGGGGGTATTATTCGGCGACTGGGACATCTGCGTTTGCTGCGTCTTCCGCTGCTGCCTGGCGCGGGGGGCGTGTTCCTCGGTCATCAATCTCCAGCCCAATGTGCTGCTTGCCATTGGCGGCGGCAGAGACACGCATCAGCGTGCGGATCGCCTTTGCCACGCGCCCCTGCCGCCCGATCACCTTGCCCAGATCGTCAGGGTTGACGCGCAAGCCAATCACCGTGGCGTAGCGGTCGTCGCGGATCACCCGCACTTGCGCCTCGTCAGGGTCGTCTACCAGGTTGTTTGCAATGAACTCGACAAGTCCATCCATGATGTATGTCCCGTATATGCACAATCAGGGCGATCAGGCCGATACTCCAAAGGGACTTTCGTCCGCGTCCCGTCCGTGGTCCGGCGCCGAGAGCGCCCATCCCGCGGCACGGCCTCAGTCTTACTTGCTGGCCGCCTGCGCTTTGGACGCCTGCGCTTTGGACGCCTGTGCGCGTCGGGCGCTGGCCTGTTCAGCCTCGGCAGGTGTGAGCGTGTGGCGTTCGACCACCCCTGAGCGCACCAGCAGCGAGCGCACGGAATCGGTGGGTTGCGCGCCGACACTCAGCCAGTGCTTGGCGCGGTCGGCGTCGATCTTGATAGTAGATGGATCGGTCAGCGGGTTGTACCAGCCGATATTCTCGACAATGCGCCCATCGCGTGGCGAGCGGGCATCGGCCACGACGACACGATAGCTGGGGGCGCCCTTCATGCCCATACGCATGAGGCGAATCTTCAGCATTCCTCTAATCACCCTTCGGTTGGCAAGCAAACATCTTCGGTGTGGACTTCACGCGCATTCAGCGACCATCTGCCGTTATGTTGCAGGTATGTCGCGCGCGGCATGTTGCAGCATGGTATTGTGGTGTTGCAGCATGGTGTTATAGTAGTGGCAGTGGCAGTGCCTTTCCGGGCGCTCTCTGTCACGCATGGTTGCCGCAAGGCAAGCCTCATTAGCATACCATGACGACGCCAGCGTGTCAACGAATACAAACCGGTCGTTCATGGTGACACCAGGCCAATCCGGTGAACTTCTAGATAGCAGCGACGTAGTACGATATAGTGCCATCCAGAAAACGCGCTAGGCCAGCGAGAATGCGCGCTGACACATCTGACTGCCGGAAGGGAGTGACTGCGATTGAATGCCGCCGCACGGCCCGAACTCTCCATCGTCATTCCCGCCTATAACGAGGCGCGACGCCTGCCTGAAAGCTTTGCGCGCCTTCAGGCCTACCTCCTCAAGCAGCCCTTCCTCTATGAAGTGATCGTCGTTGACGACGGCAGTTCCGACACCACCAGCGCCGTCGTCAAGGCATGGATGGGGCGATGGTCACGGCTGCGGTTGCTGCAAGAAGCCCATCGCGGCAAGGGCGCCGCCGTGCGGGCGGGTGTGCTGGCGGCGCGTGGAGCATGGATCGCGCTGGCCGATGCCGATTTCTCGATGCCTGTCGAAGAATTCGACCTCTTCACCGAAGACGCGCTTGGCCCGTATGACATCGCCATCGCCTCGCGTGAGGCGCCGGGCGCGCGCCGCTATGGTGAGCCGGGCTATCGCCATCTGCTGGGCCGCGTCTTCAATCGCGTGACACAGGCGCTCGCTGTGCCGGGCATCGAGGACACGCAGTGCGGCTTCAAGCGCATGCGCCGCGATGTGGCCCAGGACCTCTGCCTGCATCAGACCCTGCCCGGCTGGGGCTTTGATGTCGAGTTACTCTATATCGCCCGCCTGCGCGGCTACCAACTCCGCGAGGTTCCCATCTCGTGGTACTACATGAAGGGCAGCCGCATCCATCCAATACGCGACTCCGTGGCGATGTTCCGCGACGTGCTGACCATCCGCTACAACGCCCTGCGCAGGCGCTACATGCGCCGCATCATCCCCTTGCCAACCATCAGCGAGGTCGCGCCGCTTGATCCCGCCGATCCCGATGGTGAACTCTCCGGCATCACGATCAACGCGCTCGGCGCCGCCAGCATGTGGGACTGAGCGACGATCTGTACTGTATCTGGCTGTATCCGTATCCTGGGGTCAAGGCGTCCCGCTGGTATCGAGGAGGTTGCGGAGGTTGCGGAGGTTGCGGGGGTTGTTATCCCAGGCGAAGGCGCGCCAGGGCTGTGCGGGCTGCGCTGATGATGATGCCGTCTGCAAAGATGCGCTGGAACAGTTGGGTCTCCTCCGCTTTCGTCCCATCTCCCACATCATCCCTGAAAAACACAGTCTGCGCACACTCGATCACATCTTGAACAACCCGTTCCCACAAATAGTATGTCAGTGCAACCCAGTCAATCTCGGTCTCTCCATACCCCTGAAAGAACGGCGAAAGCGCCCGCCGTGCGACCGCATCTACCGGCGCTCCCCCAATAAACAGGAAATCGCGCTCTTTGGGGGCCAGCATCACATCGTCCCAGTCAACCACAAGCACCTGATCGGCAGCGTCACGGATCAGATTGCCTGGATGCAGATCGGCATGGCAGATGACGTGTGGCCCTGATCGCGCCTGCAGCGCGCCTGCCAGTGTTTCCAGCGTAGTCAATGCCGCATGAATCGTCGCCTGATGCGCCATCCAGCACAAACGGAACGCCTGCTCACTCTGGCTACCGCTTTCATGGTTGTTAGCAGTGATATGACACTTCTCAAACCCATCCACCCACCGGCTATACTCGCCTGGGTCGAACGTCTCTTTGCGCAGTGATGCAAAGCCCTCTGAAGGCAGTTCAATCTGGTGAATCTGTCTGAGAGTTGTTCCCACAGCCTGCCACTGCGCATCCGTCATCCATGGGTTCCAGCCGCTCGCCCCGACGATAAAAGGATACAGCATCAGCATCCATGCTCCTGCCCCTGCTGTCTCCTCCTGGGTCCACAGTGCGCCGCGCTTCGTCGGCAGTGGCGCCACGACTGATACGATGCCCTGATCGCGCAGATAGCGCGGCACACGACACGCAGGTTCGTAGCAAGTTCGGGATGTTGCCTTGAGCAGCCAGGCAGTTCCCGCCTCACTCACCACGCGATACACTCCAGCCCGCGTGTCGAGTCCAAGCGGAAGAAACTCAAGCGTGACGGCGGCAATGCCATACTGGTCCCATAGACATGCCCGCAGCTCTTGTTCTAGTATATTTGGTCGCTCACGCATAGAAATATCACTCCGTAGTTGCTGGTAGAAGGGCGTGCAGGCGCATCTGGCACTGTACCGCATCCCGGCGTCTGCTGCGTGTACCCTTCGCCTTGTAACCGCCTGTGATATAAGTCTGGTGTAGGGGCGCGTGGCGTGCCCGCATTGGCCTCATGGCTGGTGTTGACGATTGCAACTGGAGGAGAAGGGCCGATGGCACAACAGGGTAGGAGTCCACTGGCGGGCCAGGTGGCGCTGGTGACGGGCGCCAGTTCGGGGATCGGCGCGGCGACGGCGCGTGAGTTGGCGCGGCGCGGAGTAACCGTGATCCTGGCGGCGCGGCGCGAGGAGGAACTGGCGGCGCAAGTCTGCGCCATCACCGAAGCGGGCGGTGTGGCGCAAGCGATGGTGGCGGATGTTGCGGATGCCGCCAGCGTGGCGCAGCTCGCCGAGCGCGCCGAAGCGGCCTACGGGCGTGTGGACATTCTGGTGAACAACGCAGGCATCGGCATCCATCACGCCTTCGCCGAGACACCGCCCGAAGAGGTGACACGCTGTGTGCAGGTCAACTTGCTGGGGACGATGCTGCTGACCCATGCCCTGCTGCCCGGCATGCTGGAGCGCAAACAGGGCGCGATCATCGCGGTCGCCTCGATGGCCGGCCACATCGCCACCGACCCAGTCTACTCCGCCACCAAGTTTGGCATGCGCGGCTTTCTGCTCTCGTTGCGCCGGCAGATACGCAGCAGCGGTGTCAGCGTTTCGGTCGTCTCGCCCGGCTTCGTCCGCACAGCGATCACCGCCAATATGCGTGGGCGCCTGCCAGGGCCGGAGATCGTCGCCCGCGTCATCGCTCGCCTGGTGGCTCACCCGCGCCGCGAGGTGATCGTCCCGGGCTACTATCGCGTCGCCGCCTGGGTGGAGAGCGCGGCCCCATGGATCGTGGACCGCGCCATCTCACGCTAGGCCAGTTACCTGCTCGCAAATGTTTATATGGGTATTCGTTTGGGTATGTGCTAGTCATTGCCGACTTCCGCTGCGTATGATACGCTGGCTATGAGGGGCATCTCGTCAACGACCCGCTACTGCAAGGCGCCTCAATGTCTTGGCGCATAGAACCGACAGGAGGCGCACAATGCCACTCCCCAAGCTGCCATCATTTGGCAATGTCCGTCCCGTTCCGCCCTTCGGTGAACTGCTCTATAGCTTCCGCACGCTGCGGGGCATCTCCATTGAGCAGTTGGCCCAGGCATCTGAGATCGTACCAAACGCCCTGCGTGAGATTGAGCGAGGTGAGCGACCGGCGCCTTCTGAAACCATCGTCAAGATATTCGCCAAAGAACTGCGACTGGATGGTGACGAAAAGGAGCAATTGCTCGACTCCGCCGAGTGGGATTCCCATACGCTCAGCCACATTCTGGGGCGCAAGGCGCCTGCGCTCGCTCCGGCTCGCCAGCCCGCACTGACCGCCGGTATTCTCGTCTTCCTGATCGCCGATATACGTGGCTACACCAGCTTCACACAGCAATATGGCGATGCTGCGGCGGCGCGACTGACCGGCGCCTTCGCGGAGATTGCCCGCGCGGCGTTTGAGCGCTGGGACGGGCGGCTTGTCGAGATGCGCGGCGACGAGGCGCTGGGTGTTTTTGGCTCGGCGCGGCAGGCCATGCACGCGGCGCTCGATCTGCATGCGCGCTGCACAGAGGCGGCGCTGACACACGCCAACATGCCGCTCAACATCGGCATCGGGCTGGATGTGGGTGAGGCGACACCGGTAGACAACGGCTATCGCGGCGCGGCGCTGAATCGCGCGGCACGGCTTTGTAGTGTGGCGCAGGCAGGCGAGACGCTGATTAGCCTGGGCGTGGCCTATGTCGCGCCGCTGGTGGATGGTGTGCAGTTCATCGAGCGCGGCCAGGAGCAACTGAAAGGCTTTGCCGGACCAACACCGATCCTCGCCGTCATGCCCGCGCCAGAATCGGCTCCCGGCGGTCTGTTGCCCGTGCCGTCTGAGAGCGATGAGGATCAGGAGTAGGAGTAGGCGTTCCTTTGGTGGCCAGATGGGCCATACCAGGCGGCCTTTCAGTGTGTTCATGGTACACTTGCAGGGCGAACACAGTCTTCAGAGAGATAGGCGGCGGGCATGGCGAAGCGGGTCAAGGTGGAGAAAGCCGAGCAGGCGACGCGCCCGACCGTTATGGCGGCAAACACGGCAAGTGGTGAGGCCACCGGTGAGGCGCTCCGCGACATCGTGACGGCGGACCTGCGCGCTGGTGGTGTCCTCTCACAGTCGCTGCCCGGCTATGAGGAGCGGCCCGCACAGATCACGATGGCCCGCCACGTCGCCGACGCGCTGGAGACCGGCACGCATGTTGTGATCGAGGCGGGGACCGGGACTGGCAAGAGTATCGCCTACTTGCTTCCCATCATCCGCTCCGGCAAGGTGGCGATCATCAGCACCGCCAACAAAGCCCTGCAAGAGCAGCTTTTCTACAAAGACATCCCTTTTGTGCAGCAACATGTGCAGCCCTTCGAGGCATCGCTGGTCAAGGGCATGGGCAACTACCTGTGTATGGACCGGCTGGGCGAAGAGCAGCAGTTTTCGTCGCTGGCGCCAAATCCCGCCTTTGCGCACATGGGCGAACTGATCGGCGACTACTCGAAGTGGGACGGCGACCTCGATCTGTTGCCAGTCGCGCTGCCCAATGATCTGCGCGCACGCATCGCCGCCGACAACGACCAGTGTTCATGGCGGGCCTGCAACTGGTACGGCGACTGCTATGTGCGGCGCATGCGCGACAGGTCGCGTGACGCGCAGATCATCGTCGTTAACCATACGCTGCTGCTGCTCGATGCCGCAATGGATGGCTTCTTTCTGCCAGAGCGCGACGTGATCGTGATTGACGAGGCGCACCACCTTGAGGATGAGGCCACCCGCGCCTTCACCGCCACCGTCACGCCCTCGCGGGTGCAGAGTTTGCTGAATCAGCGCCGCCTGCGTGATCATGCCGACGCCCAGGCGGTGCAGGAGGCCAGCGCCGCCAATGTAGTGCTGTGGGATGCGCTGCTGCGTGTGGTGGGCGCTGATATGCGCGGTCGCCAGCATCTGCGCCAGCCGCTCGAAGAAGGCTTGCGACTGGCGGGGGCGATAGATGACCTCGCCACCAGCCTGCAACGCGAGCGACCGATTACGATGGAGGAGAAAGAGGAGCAGCTCTACGACAAACTGGTGAAGCGCACGCGCTCGCTTGCCTCGGACCTGCGCATCGTCTTTGGCGTGACAGAGCCGGAGGCGCGTGTCTACTACGTCGAGTATGCCCGCGCCCAGGGCAGGCGTCCGCCACAGCCCAGCGTCTCCGCCGCACCGCTTGCCGTCACTGACCTGCTGCGCGCCAAGCTCTTTGACCGCATCCAGACGGTGGCGACCTCGGCCACGCTCGCCATCAACAAGGATTTCACCTTCTTCCGCTCACGCGCCGGGTTGGATACCGCAACCGAGATTGTCCTGCCCCATAGCTTCGACTACGAACAGCAGGCGCTGCTCTACATTCCCCGGCTGCAATACGAACCTGCGTTTGGCGCCGCCAGTGGTCCGTATCTGGATGAGATGGCGGGCGAGATGCGCGCGCTGGTAGAGGCATCGCATGGCCGGGCCTTCCTGCTCTTCAGCAGCCAGAATGCTTTGCAGGGCGTCTATGACCGTATCGGCGACGATTTGAAGCGTGACAGCTACACAACACTGGTGCAGGGCCGCGACCTGGGGCGGGTGGAGTTGCTGCGCCAATTCCGCGCGCGGCCGCAGGCGGTGCTCTTCGGCCTCAAGAGCTTCTGGGAGGGCGTGGATGTCGTCGGCGCGGCGCTCTCGCTGGTGGTGATTGATAAACTACCCTTCGATCCACCCGACGATCCAGTGCATGAGGCGCGGGTCAACCGCATGCGCGCGGCGGGCGAGAACTGGTTTGGCGGCTATACATTGCCGCTGGCGCTGCTGCGGCTCAAGCAGGGTGTCGGGCGGCTGATCCGTTCGCGTGACGACCGGGGTGTGATGGCAATTCTCGACAAGCGGCTGCATACCAAGAGCTACGGGCGGCAGGTGATCGCCGCGATGCCGCCCGCCCGCCGCAGCATGGACATTGTCGAGGTGCGCCGCTTCTTTCAGGAGGACGAGTAGAGCGGGTGGAGCGCCTGCTACGGCGTCGGCATCTCCGGCTCACGCCCCTGCCGCGCCTGTTGCGCCTGGGTCGCTTCAACGCCTGCGCGTGAGCCGTGCGCCCAGAACTCCATCAGGTCGCTTTTGGCGACGACGCCGCGCAAGCCTGTCTCGCCCATCACCGCCACGGCCGTCTGGCCGCCAGCGAAGAGCGTATAGGCCTC
>JBDTAI010000317.1:0-3949 GCA_039924685.1 Ktedonobacterales bacterium | reverse complement strand
ACCGCGCCAGCGTACCTTCGCCGCACTCGCCATCCGCAACTATCGCCTCTTCTGGCTGGGCCAGGTCGTCTCCGTCACCGGCACCTTCATGCAGGGGACAGCGCAACAATGGCTCGTGCTGACCCTCTCGCGTGATCCACTGGCGCTGGGCATCACTGGCGCGCTCCAGTTCGGGCCATTACTGCTGCTGGGACCATTCATCGGCGCGATTGTCGACAGGTTTCCGCGCCGTAACCTGCTGGTGCTGACGCAGACCTGCGCCGCCATTCTGGCAGCCACGCTCTGGATACTGGCCGCGACGCATGTGGTGCAACTGTGGCATGTCTATCTGCTGGCGCTGCTGCTGGGCCTCGTCAACGCGCTCGATATGCCCGCGCGCCAGGCGTTCGTCAGCGAGATGGTGCCGACCAGTCACCTGCTCAACGCCGTCTCACTCAACTCCGTGTCGTTCAATGTCGCGCGCATTCTGGGACCAGCCGTGGCAGGTGGGCTGATCGCGCTGCTCGGCGTGCCAATGCTCTTTCTGCTCAACGCACTCAGCTACATCGCCGTCATCATTGGCCTGCTGTTGATGCATGCCAGTGACCTCTACATCGTTCCGCGCAAGGTCATCGGGCATGGCGCGGCGGCGCAGTTGCGGGTGGTGGGCGATGGCGTGCGCTTTATCTGGAAGACACCTGCCGTGCGCGTCACCTTTTTGCTAATTGCCGTCGTCGGCACGCTTGGCTTCAATTTCAACGTCTCACTGCCGCTTGAGGCGAAAGGCGTGCTGCATGCCGGGCCAGAGGTCTTTGGCCTGCTCAGTTCGGCGCTGGGGGTGGGCGCATTGATTGGCGCACTGGCGCTGGCGCGGCGCGGCGGCGCCCCCACCAACCGGCTGCTGATCTGGACGACAATAGTATTTGGCGCGCTCGAAGCTGGCATCGGGTTGACACGCTCCCTGCCGCTGATACTGCTCTTGATCGCGGCGACCGGCACGGCGATGAGCATGTTCTCCGCTGCGGTCAACACGCGCACCCAACTCTCCACACCGCCAGAGATGCGCGGACGTGTGATGAGCGTCTACTCGATGATCTTCATGGGCAGCACTCCGATTGGCAACCTGATCGTCAGCAGCGCGGCAAGCGCATGGAGTGTGCCGGTGAGCTTCCTGCTCATGGGCGTTCCCTGCATGCTCGCGGCTGGAGGAGCCGCCTGGCTCTGGCGGCAGGTTGACAAGGCGCAACCGCAACCGGCGCCCGCTGATGGCTCCACAATCAATGCCATCAATGCTATCAATGCAAAGGGCGCCGTATCCACTGCGGCTCCTGCGTCTGTGGTAGCCGCCAGTCTTGGCGGACCCTCCGCTGCGCTGATGGACGATGCGCCACAGCAGGGACCAGTCCAGCCAGAGCCGCGCCGCGCAGGCGACTTCGTGGGCGCAGCGGGTATGTCTGCGGGTATGTCTGCGGGTATGTCTGGTAGCCACCCACGCCCTGCGCCGGGGCAACTGGCCATTCAATCGCGCGCCGCCAACCGTCGGTAAAGCCTGTCGATGGGATCAGCGCAATTCAGCGCGAGTCAGGCCGTGGTGGGTGGGAGCGAGGTCAGCAGATAGAGCGCATGGCCGTGGCTGAACGTGGCGGCGATCTGGCTGTGCGCTGCCACCCAGGCGCGGAAGCCGGGGATCAGGTCGAAGCGTCCGCTGGCGAAGAGGATCGCCTGCGCATGGTCCTGTGTGATGATCGCTTCGAGTTGGCTGGCCGTCAGATAGCCAGAACTGATGCGTACCTGTGAGGTATCTACCAGTTGCGGTGGCACATCGCGGTCGGCCAGTCCAGCGATAGACTGATCATCGCTGACGACCAGTTCGCCCGGCTGGCTGAATGCCTGTAGCGCCGACGCCATGCGTTGTGTCTCCGATGAGGGCGCCGCTGCCGCCGTTCGGTTGGCGACCACGCCGCTCACAGCGCCGACCAGCACGACGATCAGCGCCAGCGCGACCACGCTTCCCGGCAGGAACTGCGCCATTTGAGTGTGAGGGGCGTGAGGGGTGACGCGCGCGCCATGCATAGCTGTGCGTGGCGATGTGTGGGCAGCAGTGACCGCGAGCGGCAGCGCCAGCGCGCCTATCAACGCCAGCATGGGCGCGAGCAGCGTCAGGTGATGGTTCAGCAGCGGTTGTTGACGCGCCAGCAGGATCAGCGCTGCCAGCAGCCAGAGCGCCAGCGGCGCCATCCACCAGGCGCGTCGCCAGAGCGCCAGCCCCAGCGCCATAATCGCCAGCACGCCGGGCAGATAGAGCGCCCGGGCCTTGAGGATCACACTGATGTTGTGTGTCAGGCCGAGATTGTCAGCGTTGCCCGCCACCAGATGGAAGCGCACCACCTGATCATAGAGCGCGCCAATGCTCCCCACGAACGGCGCGATCACCAGCGCGCAGACCAGCAAAAATGCGCCGAAGCAACAGGCATACTCGACCACCACCGAACGTATGGCAGGTCGCAGGCGTGTAGCGTCGGGACGCTGTATGGCGCCCTGTTCATCCAGGCAGAGCGCAAAGATCGGCGCTGCCAGATAGAGCGCGATGGGAACCAGCGCCACGATATCCAGCAACTTGCCCATGAAGCCAAGCCCCAGCGCCACGCCGCTCGCCACTGCCAGCCAGTGTCGCGCCCGCACCGTCTGCCGCATCGCCTCCATCGCCAGCGCCACCGCGACGGCCATCAAGGCCAGCGCAGGCGCCTCTGCTTGCAGGGTGTGCGACTCGGTGAGGTAGAGCGGGTCCACCGCCAGCAGCGCCGCCGCCAGCGCGCCTGCCCAGCGCCTGCCCAGCGCCCGCCCGGCGAAGTAGAGCGCGATCACGCCCAGCAGCGAATAGAGTGTCACCGCCAGCCGCGCCGCGAAGAGGGTCTGGCCGAAGAGCAGATAGAAGGGGTAGAGGCCCAGCAGAAAGAACGGCGGCTGCGAACTGAAGACCGAGGAAAAGAGCGGCAGGCCATGCGCCATCGCCCGCAACGACTGCCAGTACACGCCCTCGTCATAGTCGGTGGGGCCACCGTTGAGTGGAAGTATCCGTAGCGCCAGCGCGCCCAGTGTCACCAGTATCATCACCCGCGCCGGAACTGATAATCCGGCGATCCACCTGAGTGGTGACTGCGCTGGCGCCCGCTGCTGGCGCTCCTCGAGAGTACGCGACACCGATCCCCACCTTTTCTCATC
This sequence comes from Ktedonobacterales bacterium, assembly GCA_039924685.1. Taxonomy (GTDB): domain Bacteria; phylum Chloroflexota; class Ktedonobacteria; order Ktedonobacterales; family JADMIN01; genus JBDTAI01. The sequence goes on along the minus strand of JBDTAI010000317.1, from coordinate 748 downwards.
TGGCTCATAGCCATGTGCGCTCCGTTGGCGCTAGACCATTATACCGAGTTGGCATGGTGGCCACAAGTCCGGCAAGCAGCCGGGCGGCCAGCGGGTACACCCGCGCCTACGCGCCTGCGGCGACGAAGTCCGCCTGTGCAAGCTGAGACGACCCATCCCAGATGGGGCCCGGCGCTTGACCTGTCGGAGTGTGACGAATACACGGGAAGGCGCGTGTCCTGCGCGCGGTGACGGCCTGAGCGATGCCGCTATCCGTCTATCGCTATCCGTCTACCTATTGTCTATAACGTACCAGGTGTACAGAGGGATTGGTACACGATCTGCGCATCCGGCGTTGTACACTGTAGAGCAGCATGGGGCAGCACAAAGCAGCCAGCGCAGCACATACTGCGCCAACAGATCATCCACGCTGTTCTTGAAGACCTGAGCGCGCGCCTTTCACGCTTTCTGTGATGACGAGAAGCGGCGCGAAGCGCACTGAGAGCCCGCATGAGATCGCTGTCTCGACGAGGAGCAACCAGCATGATTTGGCCGCGTTCCAGTGGCATTCTCGCGCACCCGACATCCTTCCCCAGCCCCTATGGAATCGGCGATCTCGGTCCTGGAACGATCCGCACGCTCGATTTTCTGGCGGCGAGCGGGCAAACACTCTGGCAGTCGCTGCCACTCGGCCCCACAGGCTATGGCGACTCCCCCTATGCCATGCTCTCGGCGTTTGCGGGCAATCCGCTGTTGATCTCGCCTGAAC
>JBDTAI010000316.1:0-9943 GCA_039924685.1 Ktedonobacterales bacterium | reverse complement strand
GAAGCTGCATCGGCGCTGGTTCTGCATGTGAATCATAGCTCACCGCCTGGTGAGTATCAAATGGACCGACGACATACTTGGACCGCGAGATAGGAAGAATTGACAAGCCGTGGTCACGGAAGATTTTGGGCAGATTTGCGCGATGGTCAAACTTCGCCATTAAGCGGCTTTCACGCACCTCATTGATTTGCGTCGAGCTGATCTCGAACCGGCCAGAGCGGCTCACCTCCTCGAGGATGTGATGCCGCTGAAACAGCGTTTCCCATGCGATGTCGTTTTTGGTTTGGTCGCTGGTCATAATTCACCACCAAGATCTCGTCTACCTTGCCGCGTTTGCCGGGATCGGAGTTAATCGCGCGTGTCGCTTCTACCTTGATGCAGTGATAATCTTGATACAAACGAACGATAAACGGCGTATAGGCGTTGCTCAACATCACCTGGCAGCCATGCGCATTCAGCGCGTCAACGTGCTGATGCAGCCGCTCCTGTTCGCTCCTGTCAAAGCCATTGACATCATAGCCTGTGAAGGAGGCGGTGCTGGATATGGGATCATAGGGCGGGTCGAAGTAGAGAAAATCACCTGCCTGTGCGCCCTGCGTGGCTTCGGCAAAGTCCATTGTGCGGAAGGTGATGGTGGCCCGGTCGAGATAGTGGCTTACAGCGCGCAACACACCCTCATCTACGATTGCTGGTCGGGCATATTTGCCATAGGGTACATTGAACTGGCCCTGGGCGTTCACGCGAAAGAGGCCATTGTAGCAGGTTTTGTTGAGGTAGATGATGCGGGCGGCGCGTTCAATTGCCGGGCGCGCGGCATAGCCCTCGCTGCGATCCCAATCGCGCATCCCATAGTAGTAGTCTTCATTGTTGTGCGCCTGGTGGTCATGAAGCAATTGGATCAGGTCTTCAACGCTCTTCTGCACAACCTGATAGCAGTTGATAAGCTCGCCGTTGCTGTCGTTCACCACGGCACGGCGCGGCTGGAGCGCAAGGAACAGCGCGCCGCCACCCAAGAAAGGCTCATAGTAGGAACCATACTGTTTGGGGATATGCTTGAGCAATTCAGGGAGAAGTTGCCGCTTGCCTCCAGCCCATTTGAGAAACGGACGCACCAGCGGATTAGGCGAGTTTCTCGGCGGCATGTCACTCCCCACTATAGGCGTATGTTGGCAATCTTGCTTCTTTCTTATTGTACCGCACTGATCCCTTTGTGTACATTGCCCTGTTCCCCCGTCACGCCTCGTCGTCGGGGGAGAAGGTGGTGCGGTTGCGACGTCGGTCGGCGTGGCGCGTGATGCCAAGCTGGATCAGGCGGTCCAGTAGTTCGGGATAGGGGACGCCGCTGGCCTCCCACAGCTTGGGATACATGCTGATCTGGGTGAAACCGGGCATCGTGTTGGCCTCATTGATGTAGAGTGCGCCCGAATCTTTGTCGAGGAAGCAATCTACCCGCGCCAGCCCGCTGAGGTCGAGTGCCTGGAAGGCCGCCACAGCGATGCGCCGCACCTCCGCTGCCTGTTCTGCTGTGATCTCTGCGGGGATGTAGAGCCGCGAGGCGTTGTCGAGATACTTCGAGCGGTAGTCATAGAACTCGCGGTTTGGCACGACCTCACCGACGACGCTGGCGAGCGGTTCATCGGCGCCCAGCACACCACACTCCAACTCGCGGCAGTTGACGCCACGCTCCACCAATACCTTGCTATCGTATTGCAGCGCCTCGGCCAGCACATGCTCCAATTCGGTGTGATCATGCGCTTTGCCCACGCCGACGCTCGATCCCAGGTTGGCGGGTTTGGCAAAGACTGGCCAGGCGAAGCGCTGCTCGATGCGCGCATACACCGCCTCTGGGTCGCGCTCGAACGCATGGCGGCGCACCGTCAGCCATTCCACCACGGGCAAGCCGACGGCGGTGAAGAGCAGTTTGGCCTTCTCTTTATCCATGCCGAGCGCCGACCCCAGCACCCCGCAGCCCGCATATGGCACGTCGGCCATCTCCAACAGCCCTTGCAGTGTGCCATCTTCGCCATATGTGCCGTGGATCAGCGGCAAGATGACATCCAGCGGACGCCCGATACGCCCATCATTGCCAGCGCCACTGAAGGGATCGGCGGGAACGAGGCCGTGGCGGGTGGGATCGCCGGTGATGGTGACAGCGGTGACGGCGTCGGCATGCGCGGCGGCATCCTCATCCATCGTTGCATTGCCCTGCGCCAGACGGCGCGGCTCCACGCCAGCCAGCCAGCGGCCCTCCGGTGTGACACCGATGGGGACGATCTCATACTCCTCCGTATCAAGCGCGGCCAGCACCGAGGCCGCTGATGCGATGGAGACCGCATGCTCCCCTGAGCGCCCACCGAAGATCACTCCCACGCGCAACTTTTCCGCCATGCTTGCTCTCCTTCTCGTATGATCACTCGTTTCACTGGCGCGGAGCTCTCTTCCAGCCTCGCCGTTCGGGCCACGCCTGCTCCGTGCGCGGTCGGAGCGCACTTCTCGCTGCGCTCGCGCAGCCCACCTTTCAGGGCCGAGGGTGGCCCAAACCAGGTCACACTCCCACGGCGACGGCTTTCTCCGCCAGCAGCGCATGGGCCGCTGCGCGCTCTGCCGCCGTCAGTTCGCCTGGCGCCAGTGTCAGGTGAAGGGCTGTCGCAAAGCCGACGATCAGCGCCTGCGCCGTCTCATCGAAGCCGATCTCGCGGCCCAACACCTCGCCGAGCGTTGTCGCATGCTCGCGCAGGCGGTCGGTCAACTCGCTGCGTTCATTCTCCGTCTCGAAGGTCAGGTATTCTACCAACCGCGCGATGTCACCGCGCAGGGGCAGCGAACCATGCTGCAACACGCGCCCCGCTGGGCGTGTCTGCGCGCTGCCGAGCAATTTGCGCCCAGCGACGGTGATCTCATAGGCAGAGGGAACCTCGAAACACGCGGCGCTGGCATTCTGCACACCACCCGGCTCCGGCGGGCGCATCTGCGCAGCTATCCCCATCTGCGCCAGCCCGGCGATCAACCCGCGACTGAGCGAGCGGTAGGCATCGAGCACGGGGCCAGTGGCGCGTGGATCATCTGGCGAGCAGGCGATGCTATAGGTCAGTTCGTCGGTATGTAGAATGGCGAAGCCGCCGGTCGCCCGCCGCGCCACATCCACACCGTCGCGCACGCAACGTTTCAGGTCCACGCTATCGAGCGGCTGGCGTTTGCCCAGTGAGATGCACGGCGGCGCCCATTGATAGAAACGTAGCGTTGCAGGCGCATCACCCCGTGCCACCGCATCCATGATCGCCTCATCGAGCGCCATATTCTCCGCGCCGGTCCGTGGTTTGGTCTCGACAAGCAACCGCCAGGGGGCCAGTGGCCAGGCCGGACGCGCCTCGCTGGGCGCTGAGGGTGATGTCGCTGAGGGTGATGTAGATGTGTTGGATGGCAAAGATGGCATGGTGGCATACCTCAATCGGCGCGCTGGCCCTGCGTTTTGGGTCGCTGTCAGGTCTACAAAGAGAACGCCTTTTCAGTCGCCAGCATAACACATTCTGCATCCCACGTTCGTCCCACGTTCACCCCATGCTCGCCTCACATGGCATGATCCATATGGCAGAATTCATTGTTTGTGCGCTCGCCTTTGTTTTGCCCGCTTGACAAGCGCCTGCCGGATGTGGCATACTGGTGTGGAAGGTCGCTCGACCTCCTGCGCGTTCGCGTCCAGCGTGACCCCCGCTTCCCAGCGCATACGCGCATCGCCAACAATCGCCACAATCAATCGCCACAATCGCCACAATCGCCACAATCGCCACCGGCTTCCCACGCGCTTCCTGTGATTGGCCCACGCGAGTGTCAGTGCATACCACGGCAGATCAGTGCTTGCGGGGCGTCGCCGCAGACGGCGTTCGACACCGGCGCCACTGTTCCGGCGCCCTCCGGCGCCAGCGAAGCTCGCATCACCAGACTGCACTGTACACGACGACCGTACTGCACAGGGGGCTACTGTCGCGTGTAGCATCCATCATCCCGTCTGCATGCGGCGCCGCTCTGGCGAAGTACGAGTCCACAACACCCACACAATGAGACAATCCACGAGACAATCCACGAGACAATCCACGAGACAACCTGCAAGGCAATGCACGAGATACTCGTTACCGATGACCTCCACCAACAACCCCGGTTCACCAACGACCGAAAGGAGCAAGGGCGTCCAGCCAGTTTTCAGGAACGTCGTAGTCACCCCAGCGCAAAAGGACGCCTAGCATATAACCATGAACATCACCGAACTCGAAACAAAGTCTGTCGGCGAGCTGCGCGACATCGCCCGCGACTATGATCTCTCCGGCTATACCGCGCTCAAAAAGTTTGACTTGATCTTCCGCTTGTTGCAGGCCGAGACCGAGCGCCAGGGCAACATCTTTGGCGCAGGCGTGCTGGAGATCGTAGATGAGGGCTTTGGCTTTTTGCGGCGCGAGGGCGCGCTGGCCAGCCCACAAGACATCTATGTCTCGCAGACGCAAATCCGTCGCTTCGGCCTGCGCACCGGCGATATGGTCTCCGGTCAGGTGCGCCCACCCAAAGAGAATGAGAAATACTTCGGGCTGCTGCGTGTCGAGGTGGTCAACGGCATGGACCCTGAAGCCGCCAAGCGCCGCCCACTCTTCGACAACCTGACGGCGGTCTTTCCGCGCGATATGTTCACTATGGAGACCGAAGCATCGAACCTGACCGGACGCATGATTGACCTGATCGCGCCCATCGGACGCGGCCAGCGCGGGCTGATCGTGGCGCCGCCCAAAGCGGGCAAGACGCTGCTGCTGAAGAGCATCGCCAACGCCATGCGGGCCAACTATCCCGATGTGAGCCTGATGATTGCGCTGATTGGCGAACGCCCCGAAGAGGTGTCGGATATACGCCGCAGTGTCAAGGCCGAGATCTATAGCTCCACCTTCGATGAATCCGCCGATACGCATACCCGCGTGGCCGAGATGGCGCTTGAACGCGCCAAGCGGCTGGTCGAATCGGGCAAGGATGTGGTGGTGCTGCTGGATAGCATCACGCGGCTGACGCGCGCCTATAATCTGGCGATCTCGCCGAGCGGGCGCACGCTCTCCGGTGGCCTCGATCCCGCCGCGATCAATCCGCCCAAGCGTTTCATTGGCGCGGCGCGCAACGTGGAGGAGGGCGGCTCGCTCACGGTGATTGCGACGGTGCTGGTGGATACCAACAGCCGCATGGATGACGTGATCTATGAGGAGTTCAAGGGGACGGGCAACATGGAGGTGACGCTCGACCGCAAACTCTCGGAGCGGCGCATCTTCCCGGCGATTGACATCACGCGCTCTGGCACGCGCCACGAGGAACTGCTGCTGGATGAGCAGACGCTGCGGGCGGTGGTGGTGGTGCGGCGCATGTTCGCCGCGATGAGTGATTCAGAGAGTGTCGAGGCCACCAACCGGCTGATCGCACAGATGGCCAAGACGCGCTCGAACGAAGAGTTCCTAGCGTCGCTGACGAAGAGCATGGCGTGATCTGCTCCTGGAACCGTACCTGACAGCCAAACGCGAATGCGCAGAGTCAGCCGCGAGGATCGGCAATTCGGCTGTGGTGAAGATCAGCGATTCCCCCTTGCGAACACCTTTGGCTTCTCGCTATACTCAACACATGATTACTCAGTGATTGAGTATACGGGACGCTGGGCGCCAACAAAGGGGGCAGTATGTGTAGACTGGGAAGGCGACTGGTTTACGTGCTGGCGCTGGTGGCGATTTTCGCGGCGTTTGCAGGCACTCTGGTGGGGTGCAGTTTGTCGGGCGGCGGCTCACCAGCCGCGAAAGGGGCGGTGAGGGTCGCCTATGCGGGGTCGCTGGTCAACCTGATGGAGCATACGCTTGGCCCGGATTTCAGCAAGGCGACGGGCTATGGCTATCAGGGGCAGGGCGCTGGCTCGACGGCGTTGGCCAACCAGATCAAGAGCAGGTTGATCCAGCCCGATGTGTTCATAAGCGCCTCGGCGAAAGCCTACACGCCGCTGGAGGGCGCCGCCAATGGCGCGCTGGTGAACTGGCGCATCAACTTCGGCGCGACGGCGATGGTGATCGGCTATAGCGCACAGAGCCACTTTGCCACGCAATTGCAGGCGGCGGCGGATGGCGCGACGCCCTGGTATCAAGTGTTGCAGTCGCCAGGGCTGCGGCTGGGCCGCACCGATCCAAAACTCGATCCCAAGGGTGTCAACACGATCTATACGCTGGAACTGGCTGAGACCTACTATCATCAGCCGGGGCTGACGAAGGCGATCCTGGGCGATGCTGAGAATGCGGCGCAAATCTTCCCCGAAGAGACACTGGTGGCGCGGCTCACCTCCGGCCAGCTCGATGCGGGTTTCTTCTATCAGAATGAGGTGACTGACGCGCACCTGTCCGTTATCACGCTGCCCAATGCCATCAATCTGAGCGACAGCGCGCTCAAAGGCGCCTACGCGCAGGTGAGCTATACCGCCGCCGATGGGGCCGTGCAGCATGGGGCGCCGATCATCTATAGTGTGACCATACTGGCCAATGCGCGCAACACGGCGGGCGCTGTAGCGTTTGTGCAATACCTGCTTGGTAGCAGTGGTCAGGACATTCTGCACAGTGATGGCATTCTGGCGACGCCGTTTACCTTCACCGGCGATGCCAGCAAGCTCCCGACCGGCCTCAGTCAGTATGGCAAGGGGTAGTCAGGCTGGCCAGCGGCTTCAGCCGCGCCTCGGGGCGGTTGGCCACAAAGGCCGCCTGCGCGGCCTGGAGAGAGACATGTGATGCAGGCGATGCGACTCAGGCGAAGCGGTGGGATCGAGCCGGGGCGGCTGGCGCTGGCGCTGCTGGCGTTGCTGGCGCTGCTCTATCTGGCGCTGCCGCTGGGTTATCTGCTGCTGGCGGAGCCATGGCCGTCTGTGCCTGCCGCGCTGGGCGATCCGCTGGCGGTGGGTGCGCTGGAAACGTCACTGGCCAGCGCGACGATCTCGGCGGCGCTGGTCACGCTGTTTGGCGTGCCGCTGGCATATCTGCTGGCGCAGTGGCGCCCACTGGCGCGCGCATCCATGCTGCTCAAGGGGGTGGTGACGCTGCTGATCTATACGCCGCTGGTGTTTCCGGCGGTGGTGAGTGGCATCGTGCAACTGCTGGTGTATGGGCCGTATGGCCCCATCGGCGGGTTCTTCGCCGCGCATGGTTGGGAACTGGATACCACGCTGACGGGCGTGGTGCTGGCGCAGACGTTTGTGGCGGCGCCGTTCGCCATCGTGGCGGCGCAGTCAGCCTTCGCCGCTGTGCCAACCGCGACCGAGGCGGTGGCTGCGACGCTGGGAGCCAGTCGCTGGCGCATCTTCTGGACGGTGAGCCTGCCACAGGCGGGTGGCGGCGTGCTGGCAGGAATCATCCTCACCTGGCTGCGGGCGTTTGGTGAGTTCGGCGCCACCGCTGTGCTGGCCTACCATCCCTACACGCTGCCGGTCTATATTTATGTGCAACTGACGGGGTTGGGGACGCCTGCCGCGTTGCCACTGGCGCTGCTGGCGCTGCTGGCGAGCATTGTGGCGATCAGTGTAGCGCTACTGCTCGGTTCTGGTTTGCGTCTCTCTGGTGTGAGCAAGCGTGAAGAACAGGGAACTCGTCCATGAACGACCTGCGTCAGCTTGACATTTCATTGGATCCGTCTGCCGACGATCATCAGGACAATCATACAGGGACTTCAGTCCGCGTCTCGCCCGTGCTCCGGCCTTTCAAAGCCGAGAGCGCAGAAGGTTTGCGCGTGTCGCTGGTGTTGCGGCGTGGGAACTTCGCCGTGCAGGCGGCGTTCAGCGTGCCACCGGGACTGACTGCGCTGCTGGGGCCATCTGGCGCGGGCAAGAGTCTGACATTGCAGGCGATAGCGGGGCTGATTCCCGCCGAGGGAAATATCCTTCTCAATGGGCGCGCGCTGCTGGATACCAAGCAGAGGATCGCGGCGCCGCCACGGTTGCGGCGGGTGGGATATGTGCCACAGTCCTACGCGCTGTTCCCACATTTGCATGTGGGCGCCAATGTGGCCTATGGCCTGCCCAGAGGAGTGACATATGCCGAACGTGAGCGACGGGTGGCGGCGCTGCTGGCGCTGGTCCATTTGCCGGGGCACGCAGCGCGGCGGGTGGAGTCGCTTTCGGGCGGTGAGGCGCAGCGGGTGGCGCTGGCGCGGGCGCTGGCGGCGCAACCAGAGGCGCTGTTGCTGGATGAGCCATTGAGCGCGCTGGATATGCCGACACGGCAGGCGGTGCGGACTGAGTTGCGGGCCATCATTCAGGCGAGCGGGATACCGACGCTGCTGGTGACGCATGATCTGGCCGAGGCGCGAGCGCTGGCCGATCGGCTGATCGCGCTGGTGGGCGGGCGGCTGGTGGCGGAGGGTTCGCTGGCGGAGACGCTGGCGCGGCCAACCACGGCGACGGCGGCGCGGTTGCTTGGCTGGGGCAACATCCTGCCAGTGGCGGCGCTCGCACAGGAGGATGGGCAGGAGCATGGGCGCTGGCGTGTGGAACTGCGTGGCGGGCAATTGCTGCTGCTGGCTGGCGCGGCGGGCAATGTGGCCACTGCGCATACATTGGTAGGTAGCCCGCAATCGGTGCGGCTTGCGCTGCATGCGGATCGGCTGGCGATCCAGAGGGGCGAGAGCACGAACGACGATACGACAGCGGATACGTTGCCTGGCGCGCTTTGTGGCGTAGTGGATGCTGGGCCGTACTACGCGCTGACGGTGGCGCTGGCGAGCGAGGCGCCGGAGATGCAGTTGGTTACGCTAACTTGTTCGCCGCGTGAGTGGACGGCGCTGGGGCTGGCGCTGGGCGACGCCGTGCGGGTGAGCGTGCCAGCGGGCGCGGCGCGGCTGGTGGCGGATGCGTAGCGACTGGAAGTTGATATGACAGAACCTGCGGAATCAACAGAACCTGCAAAACCAGCAGATTTGCTGACGAATGCGCACGATGCGCACGATGCGCCGGAGTATGCGCTGCTGGGGCTGCTGCGCGAGGGACCGACGCACGGCTACCGGCTGGCGGTCGCGTTTGCGCCGGATGGGCGACTGGGGATGATCCTGCGGCTGAAGATGAGCCAGATGTACGCCTATCTGCGCAAGCTGGAGCGCGCGGGCTGGCTGCGCGCCTGGGACGAACCGACAGAGACCCATCACATGCGTCATGTGTTCGCGCTGACGGCAGAAGGGGAGCGCGCATTCGACGCCTGGCTGCACGAGCCGGTGTGGGCGACGCGAGAGATTCGGCTGACATTTCTGCTGAAGCTGGCCTTTGCGCTGGAAGACGCCGGACTGGTGGAGGAGTTGGTGGCAGGCCAGCGTGCGGCGACGGTGGCATGGCTTGCGCGCTTGCGCGCCCGTGAAGCGTCACTTACTGCTACTGAACATACTGCGCTTCAACCACAAGATACGCTGCGGTTGCTCACCTTGCGCCACCGCATCCGGCTCTCTGAGGCGACGCTGGCCTGGCTGGACGAGGTGGCGGCAGTGTTTCGGAGCGCGATGGGAAAGCGATGACCTCGCTCTGCTCGACAGACAGGCCAACATCCGAACGGCGCCTTCCTGTTGCCCTAGCGCACGACGTTGCGGTTGTAGACTGCCTGCGCCCAGAGGTAGCCGACCAGGATGAAGACGATGGACCAGGCGACGGCGAGGATGGCGTCATTGCCGATGGGAGCGCCCAGCAGCAGTCCGCGCAGGGTGTTGATGACGGGCGTGAATGGCTGGTACTCGGCGTACAGTCGCACGGCAATCGGCATCGAGTCTGTGCGGACAAACGCGCTGTTGGCGTTCACCAGTAGCGCGGACGTAGACATCTGAAGTCTCCCACCACAGTGCCATCATCCCTCCATGCGGTGGGGAATACCTGTCGCCACGCTCTCACTTGTGAAAGAGCCACCGATGTGGCGTCGAGGAGTGT
>JBDTAI010000315.1:0-7510 GCA_039924685.1 Ktedonobacterales bacterium | reverse complement strand
GAGCGCGCCCTCTGCCACCAGCGCCGTAAGGTGGGGCAGCGCCTGCTCGATACGCTCCCGCCGATCAACGATCTCAATCGTCAGAGGCAGATCATCGCCAACATCGGCCCAGTTCGCGCTGCGCATGCCGCCATGCGGGCTATAGCCTTCGAGCGCGCGGGTGACAGTGACGCCCGCCAGCCCTTCGCGGCGGGTCAGATCGATCACCGCATCCAGCAAGGTGCGACGTCCAGCGCGGGCGCCCTCCCGCGTGAGAATCCGCACGATCAGCCCAGGAACAAACGTCATCAGCGCCATCAGCGCCATCAGCGTACTCCTTCCTTCTCACGGTCTTGCTCGTAGGCGCCATCTACTCTCTCGCCGCCCTCAGGCATATCGGCCGCGTCCGCAGCATCGGAGCGAAGCGCATGTGCGCCTGAACCAGCAGAACCATCAACGGGCATGCCAGCAGTTCGCCGGAAGCGACGCAGGTAGACACGCCCACGCCGCAGTAATCGCCGCCGCGCCAGGATCGCGCCCGCGCCAACATAGCCCAACCGCGCACAGGCGACGCCCAACGCCAGACTACCAAACAGGTAGAACAAACCCGCCAACACAACACCACGTGTGAGCAGTGTATCGGCGCCATATATATAGGTACTGAAAGTGGTGTAGGCGCCCAGAAATCCCGTTCCAAGGGCCAGACGCGCCTGTGCGCTGATAGCGGCGCCACGCTCGAAAAGGCCATAGAGCAGACCAAGCGCCAGCGCGCCGGTCGCGTTGATGAAAAGAATGTCGAAAGGGAAACCCTGCGGCGCAGCAGGCCAGACACGACTCGCCAGCGCCAGCAGCGGAGCCGCCAGCAGGTAGCGCACTAGTGCGCCGCAGAAACCACCTGCGAACACGAGGGCAAATTTGCGCATGAACGAACGCCTGTTTCTGCTGTTGGTCGCGGCGCGAAGACGCAAAAATGCTCCTACGGCGACGGCGGCCCGCACACGGGGGCGCATCCATCGGGTAGAAGCCATTAGCCCCAGTCACACCAGAGGATGCGACTGGAACGGTTGAGGGCGAGCCTCATCGCCACATCTCCCTAACCATAGCACAGATATGCTGTTATCGCAACGAGTTAGCCGCCAAGCAACACCCGAACGACATCATGTCGCCACAGCGCGCCATACGGGCGACCATCCGCACCAACCACAAAGGCGACATCGCACGCACCGTCGCTGGCGCCTTCACGCTCCATCAGCGCCAGCGCCTCCACTGCGGGATCCTGGGGCGTGAGCAGCGGGCGTGGTGGGCGCATCAAGTCACGCGCTGTCAATGGATGTCCATGTGGCCCATACGTGAACGGCGTCTGCGATGCGGTCGGCGCGTGGAAAAAAAGGCGTAGCAATACGCGGTTCAACCCGCTTGCTCCATTCGCGCCCCTGAAAGCCCCGCCATCCCGCGTCGCATAGGCCAGTAGCGCGTCTTCGTCCACCACACCAACCAACCGACCATCGGCGCCGACGATCAGCGCCAGACTGCCACACGCATGCTCACATGCCTGAATGGTCGCCAGCGCGCCCGTCGTCTCAGGCAGTGTGAGTGCTTCGGGATCAGCGAGTATCGCCGCCGTCAACTGTTCGCCAGCGCCCGGCAGCACACACAACCGCAGATCGAGCGGGCGGTCATCCACATCCTTCGTGCCCTGCGCCCCTTTGGCCTGCTGCTGTGCGCCAACCAGCGCCGCTACAATTGCCCGCTCGCTCACCATACCAACCAAACGGCCGGCGCCATCAACAACAGGAGCGCGTGTGAGATGGCACTGCGCTAGCGCCCGCCCAACGGCATCGAGCGGTAACTCTGGACGCACGGTAAGTGGCTGTGTCAGCATGACATCGCGCACAGTGCGTCCGGCCACCAGACGATCCATACGCTTCCGCACATCACTCAACGCCACACGCTCTTCGGCTGCCTGCGCCAGTGTGACAGTCGCGCCTGTGCGCTCGCCAACCTCCAGCAAACGTCCTAGCGTCAATACGCCGACTAATACGCCGCGATCATCCACGACAGGCGCCAGACGTCGCGCGCCTTCCAGCAACAGGTGAAGTGCATCGCCGAGTGGGGCATCCGGCGCAATTCCACCAGCAGGCGCCTGCATCACGTCGCGCACTTGCAGACGTGTCGCAGGGATATAGAGCCGCACCTCGGACACGGTGAGCGCGCCGGTCGTCACCAGCGCCGCAACCTCCGGCAGCAACGCCTCGATGCGCTCGGCGCGGTCAACGATCTCGACCACAATTGGCAAGTCCTCGCCCAGTTCCAATGCGCCCGCCGCCCGCAGCCGCCCATGTGTCTCTGAACCCTCCAGCGCCCGCGTAATTGTAATGCCTGCGAGTTGACGCCGCTGCACCAGCGCCACGAGCGCCTCTACAAGCAACTGCCGCCCACTCTGCCCATTGCCTGTATGAGTGTTACGGCGCAAAGACGCGGAGAAGCGGGAAGCAGTATCAGCGGCATGCGCAACACCTGCAAAGGCACGCTCATGCGTCAGCACACGAACGGTAAGGCCGGCAACCCACGGCATAGCGAAACCTCCCTGACGACGGGAAATCAACGCTTCTCGCAATGTACTATTCCTAGATACTATGCCTACGACATGCACACACGCAAACGGCCATACCTCCAACTTCCACACACCCCCGTCGGTCTTCTAAAATCGTAAGTGTTCAGACTTGACCGTGCTGGTAGAGTAAGGACATGGTCACCGAGGATGCGTATGCCACGCTCCAAACAGCCTATGCGGCCCTCCACGCCGAGAATGCGACCCTCCGCGAGCAACTGGCGAGGGCGGTGCAGCGGATCAGCGAGTTGGAAGCGAAGAAGACACCGCCACCAGCGTTCGTCAAAGCGAACACGCTGGCGGTGACGAAGCGTGAGCGCAAGCGGCGGGCGCCGGAGGCGAATCACGCGCGGCGGCGCGAGGAGCCGACGGTGGTGGTGCGTCATGCCCTCACGACCTGCCCGGACTGCGGCAACCGCTTGGGTGGGGTGCATGTGGGGCGGCGACGGCAGGTGGTCGAGATCGCCCCCCCGCCGCCGGTGGTGGTCACGGATCACCAGGTCGAGCGCGGCTGGTGCGCGCAGTGCCAGCGCTGGCGCGAAGCGAAACTCGACCTGCGCGGGCAGACGCTGGGGCAAGGCCGGTTGGGGTCGGGGTGGCGAGTCTGGTGGCCTATCTGCGCACGACGCTGCGGCTGCCCGCGCGCAGCATCCAGCGCGCGCTGGCCCATCTGCACGGGCTGCGGCTGAGTGTGGGCGCGGTCGCCGACCTGCTGCGCCGAATTGCCCAATGTGGCGCGGACGCCGTGACCGCGATCCGCGACCGCGCGCGCAGCCGCACAGTGGTCCACGTCGACGAGACGGGCAGGCGCGAGGCCAGGCAGAACGGCTATGCCTGGCTGCTGGCGACCCCCCAAGGCGAGCGCTACGTCGAATACCACCACAGCCGGGCGGGCGCGGTGGCTCAGGGTTTGCTGGGTGAGGACTTTTACGGCGTGCTGGTCAGCGACTTTTACGGCGGCTACAACAACACGCCGGGGGGACGCCACCAGCGCTGCTGGGTGCATCTGCTGCGCGATGCGCGGACGCTGCGCGACACCCACGCCGCCGACCTGAGCTTCCCGGGGGTGGAGACCCACGCCTGGGCGGACGCGCTACTGCGGCTGGGCCAGCGCCGCCACCCTGAACGCCACCCAGCGGCAGACCTGGGTCCAGCGCTTGCTGGGCGAACTCCACGACCTCGGCTTCCAGTTCTCCTCCACCCAGGAGCACCCCTGTCAGGCGCTGGCCTGGCGGCTGCGGCGTTTTGGCGAGGAGTTGCTGACCTGCGTCGCCCAATCCGGAGTTCCGCCCGACAACAATTTCGCCGAACGCGCCATCCGCCCACTGGTCGTCGCCCGCACGATCAGTGGCGGCACGCGTAGCCCCTCCGGCTCCACTACCCACATGCGTCTCTACTCCCTCGCCGCCACCTGGCTGGCGCAGGGCCACTCCCCCTTGGACCAATTCCGCCAGCTGCTCCAATCTCCCTTACCCCAACTCTGAACACTTACTACCGTGAGCGTCACCTGGTGGAATGCTGTTTCAACAAACTCAAGCATTTTCGCCGCATCTTCTCGCGGTTTGACAAGCTGGACCGCTCCTTTCTCGGCTTCGTCCAGTTCGTCTGTGCGCTTGTTTGGTTGCGCTGATGGGTTCCGGGCATTTGTCAACAGAACCTAGTCAATTTGACCCTGGTGATCGCGACCATCAACGCCTGGAACCAACTTGCCATCAGTTTTCGCAGTGTGCCCGGCCACTACACACCCGCGAAGGGGGAGTGAGCCGGTCGTCCCTCGATGAATAGCGCCACCATCCTTGATTCAGCATCGCGCAACATGGCGTCATCTGAGCTATTTGGTCCACCGATCACTTCTACAGCCCGTATGCCAGCGCCATCCGTATAGCGGTCTCGCTGGCGCATATCTTGCTGTCATAAACCTGTGGGATGTGGCCCTGCCGCTGCATCGCTATGACCCCAACGCCTAGCGTCGAGGAATCGCATAGACGCCTGCTATGGCGGTCGGGCGCCGCTGCCCTGGATGTACAGGATGTACCGCCGCTCTGAACGGATGTGAGAAGACAAGAGGAAACGTATGGCAAAAACAACAGCTGACCTACTCGTTGAGCGCCTCAGCGAATGGGGCGTCGACACGATCTTTGGCTTTCCCGGTGATGGGATCAACGGCATCTTCGAGGCGCTGCGGACACACCAGGATAAAATCAAGTTCATTCAGGTGCGTCACGAAGAAGGAGCTGCCTTCGCTGCCTGCGCCTATGCCAAGTATACCGGTCGCCTGGGTGTCTGCCTGGCGACATCCGGCCCCGGCGGCATTCACTTGCTGAACGGACTCTACGACGCCAAGTGTGATGGGCAGCCGGTGCTGGCGATCACTGGCCACACCTTCCACGACCTCATCGGCATGCACTATCAACAAGACGTTGACCTGGACAAGCTCTTCATGGATGTCGCCGTCTTCAACCAGCGCGTGATGGGACCTGCCCATGTCGTCAATGTCGTTGACGAGGCGATTAAGACAGCAATGGCGCAGCATGGGGTATCGCATATCACCATCCCTAAGGACATCCAGGAGTGGACCACCGCCGACTCCCAGCGCTCGGCCGCCAATGTGCCGCAGCACAGCGCCGACCTCTACGCCACTGTCGCGCCCGTTCCTTCTCAGGCGCGGCTCCAGGCGGCAGCGGACCTCATCAACGTTGGCAGCAAGGTAGCGATCCTGGCTGGTCGTGGCTGTCTGGGCGCCCGCGCTGAACTGCTGCAACTGGCGGATACGGTTGCAGGTCCCGTCATCAAGCCCCTGCTCGGTAAAGCGGTGATCCCTGACGATAGCCCCTTCACCACAGGTGGTATCGGCTTGCTGGGTACGGCGCCATCGCAGGATGCCCTCAAGGAATGCGACACCCTTATCATTGTCGGCAGCAGCTTCCCCTACATGGAGTTCCTGCCCAAGCCGGGCCAGGCCAAGTGTGTCCAGATCGACCTATTCGCGGATCGTATCGGCTTGCGCTATCCCGCCGATGTCGGCTTGCTCGGCGACAGCAAGACAGTTCTGCAAGCCCTGTTGCCACTGCTTCAGCCCAAAACGGATCGCAGCTTTTTGGAACTGGCGCAGAAGCGCATGCAGAACTGGATGAAGCTGATGGAGAACCGCGGTACACGCACTGATATGCCGATGAAGCCAGAGGTGGTGACATACACGCTCAACAAGCTCCTCGATAACGATGCCATCGTCTCATCAGATAGTGGGACAATCGCCACCTGGTCGGCGCGTCACATCGAGATACGCGATCAGATGCAGTTTTCGCTCTCCGGCTCGCTGGCAACGATGGCCAACGGACTACCATACAGTGTCGGTGCGGCAGTCGCATACCCCGGTCGGCAGGTGGTGGCTGTCGTGGGTGATGGCGGTTTCGCCATGCTGATGTGCGAGTTCATCACACTGGTCAAGTACAACCTGAACGTCACCATTATCGTCATCAAAAACAACGTCCTCGGTGAGATCAAGTGGGAGCAAATGGTCCAGGAGGGCAACCCACAGTTTGGCGTGGACCTTCAGCCGATTGATTTTGCCGCCTTCGCCAAAGCCTGTGGGGGCGCCGGTTACACGATTGAACGCCCAGAACAGGCAGAAGCAGTGCTGCGCGAAGCGCTGGCGTACCCTGGACCAGCGCTGGTCCAGGCGGTGGTAGACCCCAATGAGCCGCCGCTGCCAGGCAAGATCACCACCGAGCAGGCGATCAAGTTCGCCGAGGCGCTCGTGCGGGGCGAGAAGGATCGCTTTGACATCATCAAGACGGTGCTGGAAGACAAAGTCCGCGAAGTGATTTGACGGCTGGCAGCTAGCCATACGCTCGATCAAGCGGCTCATAGAAAGTATCAGGCGGACCAGAAAGGTCCGCCTGATATCATGTGGGTCAACGCCAGTATCTGCCGGTTAGGGCCGAGGCAGCCCGCAACCTCACACCTCTTTGCCAATCTGCACACGCCAGACCTCTGGGCCTTCCCAATGTACTGCAGCATGCTCTTGAACCAGGCAACACAGCGACTCCCACGACAGTCACTTGTCTCACATGGCGCTATTGCATAGTCTCATCGCCCCAACCCAGAGGCTGACTCCGCCAGAGAAACCAGTGCGCATGCCGGAACTAGCTTCCAGCGATGCCGATGTGAGAAACGTCGCAGCCAGGAACACGAGCGCCGACGTATCATTCACCACATATGGGAAACACCCGAGAGCGCATATAGCGCATGACCTGGTGCCATACATGTCGTGCACGGTTGAAGCGCCATTAACGAGCAAACTGCTTGAAATGTGAACAAACTACCAAAGGAACCATGCGCGCAATGAGTTCGTTCCTGTCTACGTTGCGACGACACCCGACCAAAAACCAGTCACGCTCCCAGGCGCCGTTCGCTGCTGTCGCACCGCTGCTGGGCGCTGGCTTGCTCCTTGGCGCGAGTGGTGGGTTCGTCCTTGCCGCCGCGCTCACCCTAAGCGTTGCGCTGAATCTTCCCATCGGACTCTGGTGGGAGGCACTTGTGCAGGCGCACGGACATCTGCAACTCTATGGATGGGCAGGACTCTTTGTCCTGGGAGTCGCATTCCACTTCCTGCCCCGGTTGCGCGGGGCGCCGCTGCGGTTTCCCCGGCTAATCCCCTGGATTGTCGGCGCGCAAGTTGCATCCCTGTTGCTTCGCGCATTCAGCGGACCCCTTACCACCATCACCGGGGCGCTCGTCTGGCGTATCGGGCTTGTCCTGAGCGGCGTTCTCGAATGCTTCGCAATAGGGAGCGTCCTCGCAATGCTGGTCGCCACCGCCCGGCAGCAACCAACATTGCGCTCACGTCCGGCACTCTGGAGTGTGCTACCATTCCTTACCTGCGCACTCACATCTTTGGGCTTTGCCAGCGTGGTAAAC
>JBDTAI010000314.1:0-3507 GCA_039924685.1 Ktedonobacterales bacterium | reverse complement strand
AAGTCTACCGCATGGGCGCCGGTCAGCGGCTCACCGCGCATGGCGCGCATGAAGGGCAACTGTTCGCCCGCGAGCGGCTGATTGTGTTCGTCGCGCACCTGCAAGCGACCTGGACGCGCGGCAACTGGCAAACCTGCATAGTCCGGCATGGCGTCAAACTCGAAGATCGTTGCCGTGGCCGCATTCCACGTCATCATGCTGCCAGCCTCATCGTAAATGACCACGCCATCGGCCATCGCCGCGAAGATGGACTCGAGCTGCTGCGCCCGCGTTGTCACCTGCTTGCGGGCCAGGGCAAGTTCGAGCCGCGCCGCCACCCGGCTCAACAGTTCACGCGCCGAGAAGGGCTTGATCAAATAGTCGTCGGCCCCTGCCTGAAGACCCTCGACCACCGCTTCCTCACCGGCCCGCGCCGAGAGCAGGATGATGGGTATTGTAGCAGTACGTGGATCGTCTCGCAGTTCCCGCAACAGCCCGAAGCCGTCGAGGACGGGCATCATCACATCGCTCACCACCAGATCGGGCGCCTGCCGAGCAATCGCTTCCAGCGCCTGCGCACCGTTGGCGACAGTCTCGACGGTGTACTGTTCGTTCAACATGTGATGCAGATAGTCGCGCATATCGGCGTTGTCCTCGGCGATCAGAATGCGCGCTGAATGCGCCTCGGCCATTGGCGTCACCGAAGGCGTCACGCTATCCAGGCCAGGCTGCGACGCAAGTTGCGCCATCATCCCCTCCGCATCTGGCGCCCAGCGTGCCGCCTCCTCCACATAGGCGGCTGCCGCCACAGTAGCAGTAGTCGCCGCCTTGCCTGCATGCGCCTTGGATGTGGAAGCCGCCTGCACGAGCTCCGCTGGCAGATGGGTGGCGCCGAGCGGCAGGCGCACGAAGAATGTTGTTCCCTCGCCCTCCACACTCTCGACGCGGATGGAGCCGCCATGCAGGTGAACCAGTTCCTGTGTCAGCGCCAGCCCAATGCCGCTGCCCTCATGCGTGCGGGCGTGTGCTCCCTCCACCCGGTGGAACCGCTCAAAGAGACGGCCAACCTCATCCGCCGGAACGCCGACGCCGGTATCATGCGCCACCAGTTCCACACCATCGCCCACGCGGCGCAGCGAGACATCAATCTCGCCGCTGAAGGTGAACTTGTAGGCGTTGGAGAGCAGATTGAGCACAATCTTCTCCCACATCGCGCGGTCCACGTACACCGGCTGCGGGAGATCGTTTAGTGGCGGGCAGTCCACCACCAGTCGCAAACCAGCCTTCTCCACCAGCGAACGGAAGGAACTGGCAAGTTCAGCGGTGTAGGTGGAAAGATCAGTTGGCTCATAGATAGCCCCGATGCGGCCTGCCTCGATGCGTGAGAAGTCGAGCAGGGCGTTGACCAGACGCAGCAGGCGCAGCCCATTGCGCTGCGCGAGTTCGATTTGCGCGTACACGTCAGGGGTTACCGCCGTTTCATTGGCCAGCAGATCAGCGAGTGGCCCCAGCAGCAGAGTAAGCGGCGTGCGGAACTCGTGCGAGACGTTGCTGAAGAAGGCAGTCTTGGCCCTGTCAAGTTCGGCCAGCGCCTCGGACCGCCGCCGCTCCTCCTCGTAGGCATTGGCGGTGGTGAGCGTCGTAGCTATCTGGCCCGCGACGAGCGCGAGGAAGCTGCGATACGACTCATCCAGCGCGCGTAGCGGACTGATACCCGCGACCAGCACGCTGTCGCACTGCTGGGCGCCAGGCTGGGCAATTGGCAACAGCAGCGCCGTATGCGTGGCGCTCTGCATCTCGCCGCCCGCCAGCGTCAGTTGCACTGGAATCGCCTGCATCCCATCGCTTTCCTCGACCACCTCGGCCTCACACGTCCGCAGCACCCGGCGGATGGCGGAATTGAGCGGCTCGGTTCCTGCCAGCGCCTGCGCATCAGTTGCCTGCGTGAAGCCGGTAGAGGCCGCCAGCGTCGGCGCGTCATCGCCAGTGACGGTTGCCTTGTCGGTGGCGCAGAGCAGCGTGAAGGGCAGGTCGGCTGGGTTGGTCGCCAGCGCCAGCGCCGCCAGACGGCAGGCCTCCGCTGGCGTGCGGGCTTCACTGGCGTCGGCGGCAAGTTCACGCAGGGTGCGCAGGCGCCGCTCACCCAATACACGGTCGCTGGTCTCGGTGACGGCGCAAAAGACGCCCTCCACGCCACCGCTCTCGCCATAGATCGGACTATAGGAGAAGGTGAAGTAGCACTCCTCCACATAGCCGTTGCGGTTCAGCAGCAGCAGTTGATCGTCGGACCAGGTGGCGTCGCCTTTGTGAAGCACACCTTGTAGCATGGGGCCGATGACATCCCAGATTTCGGGCCAGCACTCGCGTCCGCACTGGCCCATGGAGCGGGGATGCTTGGCGCCGAGGATGTCGCGGTAGGCGTCGTTGTAGAGCATCACCAACTCTGGTCCCCACCAGATGAGGATCGGGAAGCGCGAGTGCAGGCAGATGCTGACGGCGGTGCGTAGGCTCTGCGGCCACTGCTCTACCTGCCCCAGTGGTGTGGCTGCCCAGTCCATCGTGCGCATCAGTGCGCCCATCTCGCCGCCATCCCGGAAGACATCGTCGCCGACCGAGACCTGCCGCTGGTTTGCAGTGGATTCCATACGCCGTGTACCGCCCGACTATTGTTCTGCCTGTCACCAGAGAGTGTACCAGAAGTGTAGCATACGTGAGGAGCATCCATAAAGAATCACCACTTCGTGGCATAGATTCAGCAGCACAAATGGCGCCGCTTTTGTGGAAGCGAGCATGAAAAAGCCCCTTCCCGTATCGAGAAAGGGGCGGGACGATCAGGTATAGATCAAGCAGGCCCGGTGGCGGTGATGACGGTGTAGCCGAACTGCTTGTTGCGCACAGCGTCGCTGGCGGCGCGGGCCATCGCGCGGGCCTCATCGAAGTTGACGGTGGGCAGGTCAATCTTCTTCAGCTTCACCAGCAACTCGGCGCCCATCAGCTTCGTGCGGATGTCATGGACCAGATCGGCCAGCGCGTCGTCGTGATCCTCCACCGCATCCACATGCAACCCCGCCTCTCTCATGTAGCGCACATAGCTGTCAACTGGCTGGGCGTCGGCGATGCAGGCGATCCACGCCAGCAGGTTTTGCAGGTCGGGTGGCACATCACCCGCGCGAGAGAGATCGCTCAGGCCCACACGCCCACCGGGCTTCAGCACGCGGACGAACTCACTGGCCGCCTCGCGCTTGCCGGGGAAGGTGCAGAAGGCGCACTCACAGATAATCGCGTCGAACGAGGCGTCAGCGACGGGCAGCCGCTCGGCGTCGCCCTGCTCGAAGCGCGCGAGCTGCGCCACACCCGCCGCCTCTGCTGCCGCGTTGGCCGCGCGCACCGAGTCGCCGCCATAGTCCACGCCGAACATCTCGCGCATCCGCTGGGCATCGATGTCAGAGACGGCGATCACGCGGGTGGCACGGAGACAGATCTCGCGTTCATAAGCGCGCATGCGACGCGCCTGTAGAGCGAAGAAGC
>JBDTAI010000313.1:0-3129 GCA_039924685.1 Ktedonobacterales bacterium | reverse complement strand
ATGCCGCTACTGAACGATAGGGAATGGCGACTATGGCGATGGATGGCAACAAACCGCTGATCAGTGGCATCGCGCCAGGCCAACCGGTATGCAGGGCGGCGCAGGCCGGGGCTGACCGATTCTTCGCCCAGGGCTATGCGTTGCAGCAACGTGGTGAGCGTGAGCAGGCAGTGACATGCTATGCGGCTGGCCTTGCGCTTGTGCCCACAGATGCCAACGTCTGGCGGCAGTATCTGTTGTTGTTGCGCCAGCTTGGACGTCTTGAACAGGCGCTGGCGGCCAGCGAGACGGCGCTGGACTATCTGCCGACCGACGCCGCGCTCTGGGAGGAACGGGCCGACCTGTTGCTCTCGCTCGACCACGATGAGGAGGCAATAGTTACCTGTGAGCGCACACTTGCGATGAACAGCAAGTCCTCAACGCTCTGGCATCTGTATGGCCGCGCGTTGGCCAACGCCGACCGTTTTGATGAGGCGCTTGTCGCCTATAACCGGGCGCTGTATCTCGACAGGCGCAATCCCTATATCTGGGCCAACCGCGCCCGCGCCTATCGTCTCTTGCGGCAATACGATCAGGCGCTGGTCTCCGCCCAGCGCGGCATACAGGTGGCGCCCAACGCATATGGCTGGCATGCGCTGGGGCATGTGTTCCTGGCGCAACAGCAATTCTACGCAGCGTTGGAGGTCTATACGCTGATCATCATCGCCAGAGAAATCGGCAAGGAGCCAGCCGATGCGCTTGCGTGGATCAATCGCGGTGTGGCGCTGATGGGGCTGAAACGCTACAGTGAGGCGCTGTTTGCTTTCGAGCAGGCGCTGGCGCTTGATTCTTCCGCACATGCCTGGAACAACGTCGCTACGGCGCTCGTTCATCTGCGACGCAGTGGTGAGGCGCTGCCACAGCTTGAGCGCGCGTTGGAACTCAACCCGACGTTTACGGATGCCTGGGTGAGCAAAGGTGAGGCGCTGGTTGCGCTGCGTCGCCCACAGGAGGCGTTGGCCGCGCTGGACGAGGCGCTGAAACGCGATGATCGTTATGGGCCTGCGCTTGTCTATAAAGGGAAGGCGCTGACCGAGATGGGGAAGTATGCTGAGGCGAAAGAAGCGTTCAGGCAGGCGTTGGCGCCCGACGCACTGGCACGCACGACATCGGCCAGCATCACGCATGCCGAGGGCGCCGAGGGGTTGGGCGAGGTCTATCTGCTCCAGGGGTATCCCCAGGCGGCGCTCGTGGCGCTCGATTCCGCCCTGGAACACGATCCCCTGCTGGCAAGCGCGTGGCGGCACAAAGCCGAGGCGCTGCGGGCGCTGGGCAATGAACAGCAGGCGCAAGCGGCGGCTCAACGCGCCGACGCCCTTGACGCCGAACAGCAACGCCCCCTGCCGGACGTGATCAACCTCAGCAAATCGCCCGAAGCGCGGCTCTACGCGCAGATGGAGCGCCGGGTCGCCCGCCAGCAATTCTTGCGCCTGCTGCCAGGTTATCTCATGTGGGGTGTGTTGCTGCTGTTGTGCGCCATCGCGGCAGCGCTGATCGTCCTTATCGGGCGCCATTGATTGGACCTCTCTCCCAACCTCCCCTCGCATGGGAGAGGAGCCAGAAGTATGCCCACCATCTCTGCCTCTGTTGTCCTTCTCCTCGCAGGAGAAGGGCAGGGGATGAGGTTATACCTCCGTTGCCGTCGTCGCTGGCACGGTGAGGGTGACGCTGGCCCCCCCGCCGGGTTTGCTGGCGATCTCGATGGCGCCGCCAATCAGCGCGGCGCGTTCGCGCATGCCCAGCAACCCCAGGCCGGGCAACCCCAATCCGGTCTGCGGCGCCGATGTCTCTGTGGCATCCTCGGTGGCCAGCGGCGCAGCTGTGGCGAGATCAAAGCCGACACCGTTATCGCGCACCGTCAGTTGCAGGGCAGCGGCCTCGTAGGTCAGCGAGATGGTCGCCTGGGTGGCGTAGCTGTGGCGCCTGACGTTGGTGAGCGCCTCCTGCGCGATGCGATAGACGGCCACCTCCGCTGGCGAGGCATACACCTGGGCGGCGCCGTGCTGCTCGAAGGCGCAGGATAGCCCACGCCGTGTGGTGAGCGTCGCCAGCGATTCGAGGGCGGAGGGCAGCCCCAGATCATCCAGCACCGAGGGACGCAGGTCCTGGCAGGCGCGGCGCACACTCTCCAGCGCGCGTCGTGTCAGATTGCGCAGTTCTTCCAGATACCGTGTATTATCCGCCGTATCGTCAGGAGCGCCAGGAGCGCCAGGAGCGCCAGGAGCGGCGCCGTCAAGGCTGTCTGCGGCGCTGGCCTGCATCTGCGCTACGTCCTGCAATGGATGGGGTGGTCTGGCCGATTGGGGCGGCAGCAGCGCGACGGCAGGCGCAAAGGCATCCAGGCCACGCGCCAGCGCCACCAGTGTCTGCGCGGTATCATCGTGCAGATCACGCGCCAGACGACGGCGCTCGTCCTCCTGCGCCTGAGTGACGAGCGCGGCGTAGCCCTGGAGTTCCGCAGCGCGCAGACGTGAGGCGCGCAACTCCGTCACCGTTTGTTCGAGTTGCGTGGACTTCTGTTGCAATTGCACACTCTGCACCGCCAGATAGTAGATCCCACACAGCGGAATCAGGAACACCAGCCAGGCCAGTTCGGCGCTGGTGTCGTCCAGCACCTCAACGAAAGGAAACAGCGGGCCGATGCTAAAGAGCAGCACCTGATAGCGGAACGCCTTATGGCCGAGATACTGGCGTATGCTGGCGCCCCAGGATTGGCGAACATGCGACGATTGGCGAACGCCGGATGTGACGTCAACGGCGTATTCTCCCTGATCCATCTGCCACTGCCAGCGCAATGCTTGCAACACCAGCACGCCGCACAGCGCAATAATCGTCGCCAGCGAGGCTGCCACCACATGCGCATAGAGGTGGGGCGGCAGGATGTGAATCAACAGTGGCGGCGTACTCACATAGCTGGCGCCAACCAGCAGGATCAGTGCGGCATTGATGGCCGCCTGGCGCGCGGCCCCACTGAACGTCCGGTATCCCCGCCGAACGGTGATCGCATGGATTCCATAGATCGCCAGTGGCGTGATGGCGGCTATCAGCACGCCACTAAAGATGCCTACCAGGATGGTCGTTGCCAGATAC
>JBDTAI010000312.1:0-6365 GCA_039924685.1 Ktedonobacterales bacterium | reverse complement strand
GTCGGCGAGGTCGCCACAGTATTGCCGCGATTGATGTAGTCAATATAGATCATGCTCTGGCCCTTGTGCGTATCGCACTCACGGCAGGCCGCCACACACGAGCGACAGCCAATGCACCGCGATGGGTCAAGAAAAATCCGCTTGACCGCCATAGTGTCTCATCCTTCCTGCTTGCACATCTCAGCGGCATCTCCAGCCCGCGCAGGCGGGCTTTGCGTCGGCGCCAGCCGAGTTCAGGCGCGGCTTCAGTCGCCCACCGGACCACACCATGACGCTTGCCATCCGCCACGGAGTCGCAGGCGCGCGCCACTCACCCCTGCACTGTCTGTCCGCCCTCCGGGATTACCCGCGGCTTTCAGGCCACCAGTCACCGATTACTCTCCCACATGTCTGCGGGATAAGTCGTACCCAATATGGCGCCACCATCCCCTACGACATCCCCGGCCCAACCTTTGCGCCCGAACTCGGCAAGGCGCGGCGCGATTTGCGGGCGGCGTCGAGCAACGCCGGATCAAAGATGGCGGCCCAGGCGGGTGGCTCGGTGGCCTTCACCGCCGACGCCGCGCACACCTTGTATTCTGGTATCTTGTTCATCGGCTCCAGCACCGGATTGGTGAGGATATTGGCCGTTTGATCGCCGCCATAGTGGTAGGGGATGAAGATCGTGTCTGGGCGGATCGACTTCACCACCAGCGCAGGCGCGGTCAACTCGCCGCGTCGCGTGCGCACTGTCACCCAGTCTCCATCGGCGATGCCCAGCTTTTCGGCAGCGCGTTCGTGCATCTCCACCCAGACGCACGGCGCCATCTCCAGCAGGAACGGCGTGCGGCGTGTCTGGTTGCCGGAGAGGTAGTGATAGACCACGCGCCCGGTCGTCAGCACCAGCGGATACTCCTCATCCGGCTCCTCGGCGGGCGGCAGATAGGTGATCGGGTGGAAGCGCGCCTTGCCGTCGGGGAAGCCGAACACATCTTCATAGAGACGTGGCGTGCCGGGGTGGTCCTCACTTGGGCAGGGCCAGAAGACGCCGTTCTGCGCCTCGATCTTCTCATAGGTGATGCCGTAGTAGTCGGCCTTCGATCCCTTAGTGGCGACGCGCACCTCCTCGAAGATGTCGCGCTGGCCAGTGTACTGGAAGTACTCACCCTTGCCCAGCCGCCGCGCCAGATCGCAGACGATCTCCCAGTCCAGCCGCGCACCGTTGGGCGGATCAACGGCCTTGTTGTACTTGATGACGCGCCCCTCGAGATTGGTCGAGGTGCCTTCGTCCTCCGCCCAGACATTGCCCGGCAGCACGATGTCGGCAAGCTGCGCCGTTTCCGAGAGAAAGAAATCGCAGACCACAAACAGATCGAGTGAACGCAGCGCCCGCTCGACGGTATGCGTATCGGGCAACGAGACCATCGGGTTGGAGCAGATCATGAAACAGGCGCGTATCTCGCCGCGCTCCATTGCCGGAATCATCAGCGTCGCTGGGTAGCCCGCATGCGGTATCTCGCGCTCCTCGATGCCCCAGACCGAGGCGATATAGGCGCGGTCTTCGGGGTTCTCGATGTCGCGCTCACCCGGCAGTTGCGACGCCTTCTGGCCCATCTCGCGTCCCCCCTGGCCGTTGCCCTGACCGGTCAGCGTCATATAGCCTGCGCCGGGGCGACCAAAGTTGCCGGTGGCGAGCGCAAGGTTGGCGCAACAGACGCCATTATCCACGCCCTTGCTCTGGTGTTCCAGCCCACGCGCCGTGTAGAGCATCGCCGATTTCGCCTGGCCGTAGAGCCGCGCCGCCGCCTCGATAGTCTCTGGCCGCAGCCCGCAGACCTGCGCCACGCGCTCAGGCGTGTATTGCAGCGCCAGCGCCTTCGTCTCCTCCCAGCCGTTGGTGCGCGCCCGGATGAAATCCTCATCCACCAGACCCTCGCGGATGATGACATTAAGCATCGCGTTGAGCAGGGCAGAGTCTGTGCCGGAGCGCAATGGCAGGAAGATGTCGGCGGTGCGGGCAATTGGCGTCTGGCGCGGATCGGCGACGATCAGCTTGGCGCCACGGTCGCGCGCGCGCCACAGCCAGCTGGTGACAATGGGGAAGCATTCGCCAACATTGGCGCCAATCGCAAAGATCACGTCGGCGTGCTGAGCGTCGCTGATCGGGTTGGCGGCGCGATCAATGCCGAGCGAGCGTTCGTTGGCGCCGGTCGCCGACGACATGCACAGCCGCCCGTTGTAGTCGCAGAGGCGTGTGCCAAGCGCGACGCGGGCAAACTTGCCCATCAGGTAACACTTCTCGTTGGTCATCGAGGAGCCGCTATAGACTGCTACGGCGTCGACGCCGTGGTCCGCTTGAATGGCGCGGAAGCGTTGCGCGATGGTATCGAGCGCCATATCCCAACTGACCGGCTCCAGTGGACTGCCCTTGCCGCCCCGCCGCATCAGCGGGCGTGTCAGCCGGTCGGGATGATTGACGGTCTGATACGCAGTGGCGCCTTTGGGGCAGAGCATCCCCTGATTCACGGGGAAGTCGTAGCGCGGCTCGACGCCAACCACCTTCCCGCCATGCGCCTTCAGGTACATGCCGCACTGCACACCGCAATAGCAGCAATGCGTCGGCACGTAGCGATCAATATCTTCGTTCGACTGCCACTCTGTCGGCTTCTCCGAATAGAAGTCGTAGGTATCGGTGGGATTGGGGCGAAATACGTGTTTATCTACACTCATGTGTGTACGTGTTCTCTTCCTGCGGATGGCTGTTGAATGATCACAAGAACTGGTTGCCCTCGCGCCCTAGCGCGGCAAGGTTGGCCTCACCACGCATCACGCGCTTGCAATCGGGGCAGAAGTCCTGCCACCAGATGGACTGTAGCGCCGCGTTGGAAGCCTGCCCAGCGGCGGGTGTGGACGGCGCTGCATTCGTCACCGAATAGTTCTGGCCAATGTCATTGAGCGTGCGCTTCAGGTCGTTGACGAAGCGCGCCGGAGCGAACGGTATGCCACAGCGTGGGCAGGTGCGCGGCTCGCTATCCTCACTCGCGCGCCAGTAGAGTTCGATGCCCACCGTCGCCGGTCGTTCAAGGATGTGGAAGAACTTGCCGAAGGGCAGCGAGATCAGCCAGATCACGACAACGGCCTCATGGGTGAGCGAGATGAACCAATAGTAGGCGCCGTTGAAGAACGTGCTATCGGCGGTCAGCACAAGACCTGTGATGACAATAGCAAACAGCAGCGCCAGCGGCACAATGTCGAAGCCGAAACGCTGCACCGCGATGGCGCCAATGTCGTGAAAGCGGCGGTGAAAGGCCAGGATCAGACCGAGCAGCAGCGGCAGCGAGGTGAAGACCAGCGCATGATAGACGAAAAAGCCGAAAACTGAGTACGGATCGAATGGGAACAACGGAAAGCCCACCGCCCAGATGCGATACTGTCCGGCGCCCGCCTGGGTGAAACGTAGCCAGCCGAAGGTGAGCGGGAAGGTGATAGCCACCGAGAGCACCACTCCCCAGAAGATGCAGAGATGGGTAATCCAGCGATACATGCTGCGCTTGCGGATGAAGGTCTGCGCCAGCAGTCCGGTGAAGATCGCCGACGGGATCAGCGTGGTGTAGCGGCGGAAGTTCTCCAGCGAGAAGAAGAGCTGCCAGCCACGCTTGAAGTAGCGTCCCGTCTGCGGGCGCATCAGCCAGAAGGTGTATTTGTAGGTGACGGCGGCGAAGGCAAAGATCGAGCCGACGGCATAGCCGATTAGCGCGGCGTCGAACCACTGGAAGCCGCGCGAGCCAAGCAGAATCAGAATCACCAGGGCGAACGCCGCGATTACGCCGGCGATCACCGCCAGCATGCGTTGTCCCAGGCGGGTGCGCCGCGCCTGCGCCTCAGCGCGTCGTTCGGCCTGCTGTCCAGCGTTCCCCATCTGGCCCGCTTGTCCCTGCGAACGCACGGCATATTGACTCATCGCCACCCTCTCATTTCATTCATTGCACGAATAGTCTCTCTTCGCCGCTGCGTGTCTCCGGCATAGTCTCCAGCATGGTCTCGTGCGCCATCAAGCGCGTTTGGGACGCTGGGCTAGCGATATCTGGCGCAGTGTGGTGTGGGGAGACTGGTGTGGATGATTGTGTCTGGCGCGCAACGCCTCGGCCTGCTGTGATCGCCGACCAGAGCCAACCCACCGCCACAGCCAACCAGGCCGCAAAAGCGATCCAGACGCTGACAGGGCCGATGGTCTCCAAAAAATCCAGGCCGGGAATATGACTCAAAAGCTGAAGCGATGTGGAGTACATCCCCAACGGGAAGACGATGCTCCATAGCGCGGGCTGGTAGCGGATTGGCTCATGCCAGGCGCCATATTTCCAGACGCCGATGATCAGCAGCAGCGGAATCCACCACGTTCCCCACGCCCACATCATCACGGTAAATCCCTCGATGTAGGGCCGCAATGCTAGCAAGAACGCCGAGGGGTGCGCCGCTTGCAACAGGCGCACGCCCGCCACGCTGGTGATCGCCATCGCGCCCATATTGATCCAGTAGGGCGGCGAGAGGTCTTGCGGGCGCACGCGCAGGAAGAAGAAACGGTACATGATCAGCGTGATGAAGATCAGGTAGAGCAGCACACCGAAGGTCCAGTAGGCATAGGCCACCAGTTGCAGAATGTCGCGTTGCGCCGGGGCGATGGGGATCAGCAGCACCCAGGTGATCGCCAGCGATTCCGTAGCGACGATGGCGATTAGCCACGAGCCATTGAGCGCCTGCTCGATGGGCTTGTCGTTGGTGAAGGTCAGCGAGGCAAAGAGCCAGTACGTCAGCCCGAACCAGGCGACAACTGCGATGACAGTGAGAATGCCCGGCGCAAGTGTCCAGCCGCCCAGCGCCGAGCGGGTCGCCATCACACCAAGTGCGGCGACAAATGTGAAGAAGCCAAACGCGGTGGCAGGATTGTGGAGGTCGCGCTTCAGTTCCTGGGGAAAGCGCACACCACGCAGGATGTAGACGACGACGAGGAAGGCGAGAAAGACGAATCCCAGCGCCCACAAGATGTAAGACAGCGCCAGCGTATGGTTGAGCAGCAGCGCCACCGAGACGATGCCGGTGGCCATGACGCAGGCGAAGTAGCCAGTATACAGTGAGCGGACCCACTCCAGCCACGTTCGCCGTATTGTTTGTGATGTCCCCACGTCTGCGCCTGCTTTCCCCGTTGCGCAAGCCGCCGCTGCTCTACCACACGCCCAAAGATGCCGCTATCATCGCTACTATCATCGATTCTATGATCATAGCATACCATCGCTTCATCGGAAGTAGTGCGACATTTCTCACAAGCGCCTCATAATCCGTCGCTGTCTGGCAGCGCAGCAGACGCGCTTACCCTTCACGTGGCAGTCTCCCGCAAGAAGCAGTCCATTCGATGGATGTCGAGAGCCGACGAGGAGAGGGTGGGTTAGTGGCCGAGACGGACATGAGGCGTGCTGGTCGGCCAGCGGGTAAACCCGCGCCTGAAGTCCTACGGACGCGAAGCCCGCCTACGCGGGCTGTAGGCAGCGGCTCGTTGCCAGTGGTGGGCATTGATGGTGGGAGAAGGCCCCCGCCCATCCTGAAGAGCGCCATAACCAGTACCCGATCAAGACGTCCAACCGTTCGCAGGCGGGCGCTTGACAATGAGCGGTTGTGGGTTCTATGCTGCCAGCACAGACTGACACACGATTCGCGTATATGAGCAACATACAGGAGGTCGGCATGGGACGATTGAGCGGGCGCGTGGCGCTGGTGACTGGCGCGGGCCGGGGCATCGGCGCGGCCACAGCGAAGCGGCTGGCCGAAGAAGGCGCAAAGGTCACACTCGCCGACCTCGACGAAGAGGGCTGCGCGCAGGTTGCCCAAGAGATTGCCGCACTGGGCATTGATGGCTCCGAGGCGCTGCCGATCCGCTGCGATGTGTCGGATGCGGCGCTGGTGCAGGCGACTGTGGATAGGACGCTCGAACGCTTCGGCCAGCTCGACATTCTGGTGAACAACGCGGGAATTCTGCGCGACAACCTGCTCTTCAAGATGAGCGACGACGACTGGGATCGGGTGATCGGC
The DNA here is from genome assembly GCA_039924685.1 of Ktedonobacterales bacterium. Lineage (GTDB taxonomy): Bacteria > Chloroflexota > Ktedonobacteria > Ktedonobacterales > JADMIN01 > JBDTAI01. The sequence continues at coordinate 305 of JBDTAI010000312.1, read as the reverse complement.
GTCCACCTGCGCGGCGCGTTCCTCTGTGCGCGGGCGGCGCAGAAACCGATGGTCGAGGGCAAATACGGGCGCATCATCAGCCTCTCGTCTACCTCGGCGCTGGGCAATCGGGGGCAGGTCAACTACTCCGCCGCCAAAGCTGGATTGCAGGGGTTGACGCGCACACTCGCCATCGAGCTTGGCCCGTTTGGCATTACCGCCAACGCCGTTGCCCCCGGCTTCATTGATACCGATATGACCCGCGCCACCGCCGAGCGCATGAAGCTGACGCCTGAGCAGTTCCAGGCGGGCATGGCGCAGATGAT
>JBDTAI010000311.1:0-7298 GCA_039924685.1 Ktedonobacterales bacterium | reverse complement strand
AGAAACGATGCTATGGAGGGCAGGGCGCATGGACGAATACAACGGCGCTGGATATACTGCACGCAGGCGGGTGGCCTTGCGGGTGGCGCTCATTGCGGCGCAGACGCCCACGCAGCCGGAGCGGCGGGCGCGCACAGTCTTCATCGTGGTGGACGTGATCCGCGCGACGACCACTCTCTGCGTGATGTGCGAACGAGGCTGCCTGCGTATCTATGTGGCGCGCACCGTTGAAGCGGCTCGCGCCGTTCGTCCCGCCATGCCAGATGTGGCGCTGCTTGGTGGCGAGGCCGGTGGATTGACGCCAGCGGGCTTCGATCTGGGCAACTCGCCGGTGGAGTGGGCCGCACAGCAACTCGCCGGGCGGCCTGTCCTCTTCTCCTCCACCAACGGTGCGCGGGCGCTGCACGCCTGCCGTGGTGGTGGACCAATCTTCGGCGGCTCCATCCGCAATGCCAGCGCGGTCGCCGCTGCGGCGGTGGATGCTGTAGCTGAACTGGCAGTGGCTGCTGTGGGGCGACGCGACGACGAACTCGACGACGACGACATCAGCGACGGCGCGCCCAGCATCGCCATCGTCTGCTCCGGCAAGGGCGATCAGCCCGCCTATGACGATACGCTCTGCGCCGCGATCATCGCCCGCGCGATCCTGCGCCTCTCTGCCACAACAGCGGACGATCCGCAACGCGTGGCTGTCATCCCTGACGAGAGCGCGCGTATCGCATTGGCGACGCTCGATCAGTACGAGGCGCTGGTGGAGCGTGGTGTGTATGGTTCGCTAGGCGATGCGCTGGCGACGAGTGGAGCGGCGCGCGCGATCACATCGGTGGGCCTGGGCGCTGATGTCGCCCTCTGCGCCGACCTCGATGTAACAGATGTCGTCCCGCTGGTGACGAGCTACGACACCGAACGCGATCTGCTGCTCATCGCGCCGATGACAGATGATACATAAACGTTGAATATTGGAGTGTGAGCTTGCCACGTATGCCAAAGAAGTCCGTGCAGGCGGACATAGCCCGTGATGAGATTGATGAAGCGGACATTGTGCGCGAACTGGCGGGGCGTCTGCGCGGCGCCACACCAACGCTCGATGTAGAGAGGGTTCAGGAGGGTGTCTCGACGCGGGTGTATCGCATCAGGCAGCATCGTGGGCGCAGGGATGACACAACACTGTATCTGCGCATTCTGCCGGAAGCAAATGCCAGTTTTGCGTCGGAAGTCCTGGCCCATACGCAGTTGAAAGCACGTGGCGTCGCCGTTCCCGATGTGGTGTATTGGGAACCTTGCCACCCGACGCTCGACCGCTCTATCATGCTGACAACCGCCATCCCAGGCGCCTCACTGGCTAGCTCGTGGCGCGAGTTGAAGCGCCAGGACAGGCAGCGTATTCTCCACGCCGCCGGACGCGATCTGGCGGTCATCAATCGCCTTCCCGTTGCTGGCTTTGGCTGGATACGCCGTGATGATCCGGCGCCAACTGGGCTGATAGCCGAACATAGCGGCCCCAATGCCGCGCACGTCTTTCTCCATGAATATCTCGATCACGATCTGCGCTTGCTGGAAGCGCATGGTCTCAGCGCGGCTGAATGCCAGGCGATCCGTGACGTTATCGGCGATCAGGCGGTCTTGCTGGATAGGCGGCAGGCGTATCTTGCGCATGGCGACTTCGATGTAACGCACATCTATCAACAGCAGGGCGTCTACACAGGGGTGATTGACTTTGGCGAGATACGCGGCGCCGATGCGTTCTACGATCTGGGACATTTCAGGCAGCATGACGGCGAAACGATCCCATCGCTACTGCTCGCCGATCTGATGGCGGGCTATACTGAGGTCGCGCCGCTGCCAGTGAACGCCAGCCAGCGCATCCATCTATTGAGCTTGCTGATCGGCGTCCGCACAGTGGGCCGCTTCCTGAGCAAGCATGGTAGCATGTCAGAGAGTGATCGCTCAGCCCACTTTGCGTGGCAGGGCATCCGGCGCGAGATTGCCGCGTTTGCTGCGTTATAGAATGACCAACTGATGCGGATGGTAGCGATGAGGAGCGCGAGGCGATGTTTACGTGGGATGAACTGCTGGCGGTGGCAGGTGTACAACCAACAGTGGGAGAGGCGCCAAAGCAGTTTCCGGGCGCGGCGATTGATAGCCGACAGGCGCAGCCGGGTGAGTTGTTCGTGGCGATGCGCGGCGCCGAGACCGACGGACATCGCTTCATCGGCGCGGCGGTGCAGGCCGGAGCGGCGGCGATCCTTTGCGCGGCGCCCGCTGCGGAGGCGACTGAGCGCGGCATCCCCCAACTCGTCGTCGCCGATCCGCTTGCGGCCTTGCAGCGGCTGGCGCATGCCCATCTGTTGCGCCAGCCCCATACGCGGGTGATTGGCGTGGCGGGCAGCAACGGCAAAACCAGCGTCAAGGATGCGATTGCCACCCTGCTCTCGCAGATTGCGCCGACGCTGAAGACGGCGGGCAACCTCAACACCGAGACGGGCCTGCCACTGACGCTGCTGAAGCTCAACCCGGAGCATAGCTTCGCCGTGCTGGAGATGGGCGCACAACGGGTGGGCGAGGTCGAGATGCTCTGTCGCATCGCGCCGCCACAGATCGGCGTCGTCACCACCATCGGGCCGGAGCATCTCGAGTTTTTCGGCAGCATGGCAAACGTCGAGCGCGCCGAGGGTGAGATTGTGGAGGCGCTACCCCCCGACGGCATCGCCATCCTCAACGCCGATATGCCCGCCGTCCACCGCATGGCGCAGCGCACCTCGGCGCGTGCGATCACCTTTGGGCGCATGAGTGACGCGGATGTGCGGGCAAGTGAGATTAGTGGCGAGACGCTGACGGGGCGCGCCTTCACACTCACCCACAAGGATGAACAGGCGCCGGTGCAGCTTCACATCCCTGGCGAGCATGCCGTTTCGACGGCGCTGGCGGCTGCGGCAGTGGCGCTGGCCTGCGGGATGTCGCTCCCACAGGTGGCGGCGGGACTTGGCGAGGTGCGGCCCGCCAAGCGGCGCGGCGAGATCAAGCCAGGAGTACACGGCGCGACGCTGATTGACGATAGCTACAACGCTAACCGGCAGTCGGCGCTGGCGGCGCTGGATACGCTGGCGGGCGCGCATCTGCCAATGGGCGCGCGACGCTGGTTGATCTTCGGCGATATGCTGGAACTTGGCGAGTATGCCGCCGAGGAGCATGCGGCGGTGGGACGGGCAGCGGTGGGCGTGGTGGATGAACTGGTGATCATTGGCGACGAGACACGCGCGACCTATGCGGCGGCGCTAGCGGCAGGTATAGCGCCCGAACAGGTACACTATTTCGCGGCGCCACTGGCAGATGCCGAGCGTATGCAGCAGACACGGCTGGCGGCGGCGGCCTATGCAAGTGAGCGATTGCGCCCCGGCGACCTTGCGCTGATCAAAGGCTCGCTGGGCGCTGGCATGGATGTCATCGTCACCGCACTTTCAGCGGACGAGTGAGCGAACTTCAATCCGCCATCTCATGCGTGCGTCAGCCCGTCAGGGCCGCGATCCCCCACGTCGGCATGTGCGCCATCGCATCTGTCAAGGCCGCACCTCGCCGCGCACGATTGGCAAACCGGCGTTCTCCCACTCTGCGGTCCCGCCATCCACATTGCTGACGCGCTCGATGCCCTGCCGCTTCAGATAGAGCGCAGCCTGCATGCTGCGATAGCCACTGTGGCAGATCAGCAGCACATCTTTGTCATGCGGAACCTCGCCTGAGCGCCGGGCAAGCTGGCTGAGGGGAATGTTGACGGCCCCCTGCGCCCGAACCTCGACATACTCATCCGGCTCGCGCACATCAATCAGCGTCACCGCAGCGCCCGACTGCGCCAGCCGCGCCGCCGCCTCACGCACCGTGACTAACGGGATGCTCTTCCGCTGGCCACCCATTCCCGAAAATCCTGAAGACATCGCCATAGTAGTTACCTGCTCCTTGTTCGTCATCTGGCCCCAACGGGTGCGCAGGCGCGCCACGCGCGCCTACAAGATGTGCCCCCCGCTCGTCTACCAACTATAGCATCAGGGTAGACCCTTCACACTGAGGTCGGTAGGCGACTCGACGACGAAGCGCCACTCGATGCGCCGCTCCTCGCCGGGATTGAGTTGCAACTCCCAGGTAAGCTGCTCCAGCGGTGTGCGCGCGGTCGGCTGGGGGCGTATATCGAGCGTGCGCAGTTTGATGCGTTCATGGCGCGGCACCGGCAGGCGATCCTTGAGGATCATGCGCTGCGGCGCCGTCGTGCGGTTGGCGAGCGTGACGCGATAGCCCAGCGTCACGCGGCGGATGCCACTCTGTAGCAGGCTGCCCTTGTCGGTGTCGCGCTCGATCAGTTCGCGTTTGACGGTCACGTTGTCATCGGCGCCCAGATAGAGCGTGAGCGGCGCATCCTCGGCGGTCACATCGAGGGTGGTCATACCCACATACTCTTCGCCCGACGCGCCGGTATGGAAGACATGCAGTTCGCCCGCCAGCAGCACATGGCCAGTCGTGTTGCTGGCTTTCGCCCGCAGATGCGCCCCCAGCGCCACCACCGGCTCGGCGACATATTCCAGTTGGCACGGCAGATCGTCGTCGCTCATCCCCACGATATGCGGTGAGCCGTCGGATGGAATGTCGGCCCCGCCAGAGACGTGGAAAATCTGCGCGGCGCCAGCACGCTCCATCTGCGCCGACGCCTGCTCCGCCTCGACCATCGGTGGGGGCGTCGGAGCCGCCATATCCATTGCCATATCACCAAACGCGCCACCCATCGCCCCTGCCGAAGGCATAGCTGCCGCCAGCCGGTTCGGAGATCGTTTGGCCGACGACTGGGCCGCCATCGGCGCAGCCATCGCAGCGGCAAACATCAGCTGTGGCGGCTGCGCTACGTCGAGATACCAGGGATCAGGCTCATCAGGCAGGCTGATGGCGGCTCCTGGCTGCGCGTTCGAGAGCGAGAGTGTCACGCCCTTCCAGGCTTCACCAGTGCGCTGTGTCAATACCGCCTGCTGTGTCAGCCGCACTCGCGCGCCTGCGCGGTCCACCCGCGCATCATAGCGGGGACGCCAGCTTGCGCCAATCACCAGATACGAGAGTTGCAGGGCGACGGTTCCCGATGTGGTGAGCGCAATCCGCACGCTGGCGCTGAGGCGGTCGGGGCGTTTCGCGCCACCAATGGCAGCGTATTCACGGTTGAGCGCATCGAGCTGGCGACTCAGGTCTTCACGCTGGTGTTGCGCATCGAGCCGGTCGGTCGCAAGGCGCTGCGCTTCGGCGCCCGTATAGGTGAAGAGTGCGCCCGCGTCCTCCGGTTTAGCTGTACCACGCATCACGCCATACGCCAGGCTGCGCGCCGTCTGTTCACCCAGCGTCGTCAGCCAGGAGCGTTGATCATCGAGCAGGCGCAGGCGCTCATCCAGCAGCGCCATCTCGCGGGTCACACGGGCGATCTCGTCGCGCAGGCGGCTCAATGTCTCTTCAGGCGCGGCGGGGTGAAACTCTTCAGTCTGCTCCACGCCCAGGATGCGGATTCCCGCCGGACCGCTGCCCGTCGCCCGCAACGAGGCGCGTAGTATATTGAGAGGCAATCCGGCAATACGCAACGCATGCTCGCCTGCGCTCTCGACACTGGCCTCGCCACGCCGGATTACCAGCGCGCGGTCGGGATACACTGTCACCTCGGCGATGGGCGCCGTCACCTCAATCTCCATCGGCATCCTCCAACTTCATCTATCATTCTACCTGCTCATAATCATGGAGCAACGTGAATTCGGAATGGGTGTTCATCGCCGTTTGTCTTCCCTCGTTCACGTTGGGGTCATATCACCTGCCGACGTTTCTTGAAGTCGTCAAGCGGGCAAGATGGCTCGAACAGCGCGCGCTAAGGCTCCGTTGTCTCAACATCGGCCTGCGTGATGTGCAGCTCGGTAGGTACAGGCTTCGGAGCGGCGGCGAGGCAGTCAAGCCAGGCACGCGCCTCGTCTGTAGAAAGCTGGCGCAGTACCTCCAGTTCACCTACTATTGCTGGAAAGAACCTGCCGCTATTCCAACTGCGTGGATAGGGGGGCGGGCCGAGCAGAATGACGCGCGTCCCCTGAAACGATACGATGTCTGCTGGAACGCCTTCGTTCCAAATCCAATGGGCGCGTTGGCCTGTGGCATCAGTGGGTAATGTGCCATCGGCCTGCAACCCCGTCCAGTTCCAGAGATTGAAGGCTCCAACGGAGGAAGGGAGAGCGTCCGGATTCGTAATCGGGGCGTCTTTCTCGAACGCGATAACCTCTGGCGACGGGCGCTCGCCGGGCAACCAGCCCTGCGCGACATCACCGATCAGCGCATCGGCCAGCAGGGTATGGAGTTGGAAGTTGTGGCCAATGCCTGCGATGCGAATCATGTACCCACGGGTCAACGCGGGATAGAGTACGACGACCTGCTCATCAGTGAGGATTGACAGCATTTCATGGAAGCAGGGCAGTTCCATGCCAAGCTCTGCGAACCGTGAAATCGCCTGCACGAGCGCACTGTCCGTCTGAACCTGCCGCCGTAACGACTTTGAGAGCGAGAGCATTGCCAGTGTGGCTGGCCGCAACCAGTCCAGGGACATAAACGCGCGGGCAGCGTCAGGCATGCGCTCACTCACCTGCTGGCCGAAGCGTTCAATGACGGAATTAGGCGCCTCGTTGTGCTGCTCGTCATCGCCTTGTTCGCCACTCGACCCCGGCGCAGAACCAACTGCTGTGACACACGCCTCGGCGAACGGCAGCCCCTGGATGACTGCTTCGCGGAACCGCGCCACCACTGGTCCTGCAACCGGCTGGGCGCTGCCGCCCCGCTCAACCAGTGCGCCGCTCACGAGCGCGAGCAACGCTGCACGACTGATCATCACGGTACTGATTGGGGCGGCAAGTCGCATGACCGCCTGGTCAAGTGCGTCGCCGGGCGCGTCGCCTGCTGCCACGAGCACCCGCTTCGCCGCCTGTTGCGCAACCGCCATCTCGGAGTCATCGGCGCTCAGGAGCGCCACGAGTTCATCCACCTGCTTGGCCACCTGCTGTTGTTCGCCCATGGTATCCACTCTCCCTTTCGACCACCTCTCGTCCATGTGTTCTCCAAATGGACGTGCTGACCTCGTGGCCACAGCCGCCAGGCGCCATTACGTGATAGGTATTGTACATGCTGTGGGAATATGCTTGCAGATGTACGTGCAGGCAACCGCAAAGTTTCATGCGCTGGCAGGCAACGGGAGCAGCATGCCATGCTGCTCCCGTTGCCTGCCAGCGCATGAAACTTTGCGGTTGCCT
>JBDTAI010000310.1:0-3906 GCA_039924685.1 Ktedonobacterales bacterium | reverse complement strand
GCTGGCGTTCAAGCTCGATCTGGCGTCCCTCGCGTTCGCGCAGACCCTCGCCCAGCAGGCGCACTCGTTCGCGCAGGTCGGCGATTTCTCCCTCCTGCGTGGCGATGTCGGCTAACAACTCCTCATGCTGCGCCTGGATGAACCGCAGGCGTTCGTTGCGGCGGGCAAGCTGTGTCTCCACTTCACGGGTCTGGGCGCGCACCTGATCGGCGCGTTGCGCGAGGGTCTTCACCTCCTGCTGTTGCAGGGCAAGCGCGGTGCGGGCGCGGGTCAGTTCTTCCAGTTGGGCGCGGTTGCGCAGCGCCAGATCGTCCACCTCGGCCTGCGCATCATCGGCCCGCTCGGCGGCGTCGCGGTGAGCGCGCTCCTGCTCTTGCGCCTGCGCCAGCGTCGCGGCCAGGTCACTCTCCACGGTCTGGGACTCAGCCGCTAATTGCGCCATCACCGCTTCGCTCAGGTGGACGTCGCTTTCGGCGCGCTCCTGCTCGCGTTGCAGCGCCGCCAGCGCCTTTGCGCGTTCCTGGGCCACAGCTTCGAGGTGTTGCGCCTCGCGTTTGAGCGCATCATCCTGTGCGCGGCGGGCGACCTGGGCTGTCGTCGCCGCATCGAGTTGGCCGCGCAGATCGGCGATCCCGGATGCGCGGCGCGCAAGTTCATCGGGCAGTTGGCGTAGCTCGCGTTCACGCGCCAGTGTGCTTTCCTCCGCCTGCCGATCTGCGCCTTCAGCGACGGATGCGCCCTCAGCGATGGATGCGCCACCACGCAGCCAGCCCAACGGATGCAGCGCCTCGCCCGCCAGCGTGACGACGGGAACGGGTGGCCCATCGGCGCCCCAGCGACGCTCCGCCACGGCAAGATCGCGCACGATCAGCGTCTCGCCCAGCAGCCGTTCCAGCGCCGGCCGCTCCGCCGCCCCACAGTTCAGCGCCTTGCGCGCCAAGCCAAAGATGTCCTTGCCATCAGCAGGAGGTAGCTTCTGGGACTGCGCCTGCGGGGAATCCTGGGCAGTTCCCAGCAAACCATCCGACCAGGCGATCACCGCATTGCCATGCCCGCCCACCCGCAACCAGGATGCCGCGTCCAGGGCGTCCTGACGGCTGGCGACCACTACGGCGCGCAGGAAGTCGCCAAACGCCGCTTCCAGGGCGGCTTCCAGCCCATCCGGCGCGCTCGCCAGACGACCCACCACACCAATGATTGCCGGGCGCGCATCGTCCGGCGCCTGCAACAAGGCCCGCGCGCCATCACTGAAGCCCGACAGGCTACGCTGCCACTCGTCCAGCAATGCCAGCCGGTCGGCGCGGGCGCGGCGCTCACGCTCGGCGTCAGCCGCCGCCATGCGCAGCCGCTCGATCTCGGCCTGCCCATCGGCGATCTCCTGCGCCAGTTGTTCGCGGCGGGCAACCACGACCTCCACCTGGGCGCGGGCAGCCTCGAAGGCGTCGCGTACTCCGGCTAACTGGCGTTCGGCGGCGGTGGCCACTTGTTGCGCCTTCTCGACGGCTTCGCGGCGGGTGGCGAGGCTACGGTTGCGCTCCTCGATCTGCCGTTGCAGTCGCCCCAACTCGGTCTGTGTAGCGCCTAAACGTGACTGCGCCTGGATCACCTCACGCTGCGCCGCCCGCAAACGCGCCTCTTCGCGCTCCTGTTCCTGATGAGCGGCATGCTGGCCGCGCTCCAGCCGTTCCACGCTGGCGGATGCTGCCTCGACGTGTTCCTCAGCGGCGGCCACCTGGGCCTCCAGTGCGCCGATATGGGCGCGGGCGACCACCACGGCCTCGGTCTGCTCCTCACGTTCGGCGTCGAGGTCGGTCTGCTGGCGGTTCAGGCTGGCCAGCCGCTCACGTCCCACAGCCAGATCGCGCTCGGTGGTCTGCAATCGTCCCGACGTCTCGCCCCGTTCGCGGCGCAGCGAGGCAATCTCGGTGAGCAGCGTCTCGCGCTCGCTACGTACTGTGTTGGCGCCTGCGCTCGCAGCGTCAAGCGCCTGTCGCAGTGTTTCGATGCGCGCAGCGAAGTCGTGTTCAGCCGTTTCGGCCCTGTCGCGGGCCTGCCCCAACTCGTGCCACTGACGGCGATACCAGACGCGCAACAGCCGTAGCAATTCCTCACGCGCGCTGGTGAACTCAGCGGCGCGACGGGCCTGTTCGGCCAGCGGGGCAAGGCGCGGCTCGATCTCGCCGATGATGTCGCGCAGACGGGCGAGGTTGCTCTGGGTCAACGCCAGCTTCTGCTCGGCCTCGGTGCGTTGCGACTGAAACTGGCGGATACCGGCGGCATCCTCGAAGAGCGCGCGGCGTTCCTCTGCGCGCAGACTGAGCGCCTGATCGATCTGCCCCTGGCCGATGACGGTGTAGGAGTCGTGGCCGATGCGTGCCTGCGCCAGCAGCAGCAACACATCACGCAGCCGCACGCGCTGGCCGTTGCTTAGATACTCGCTCTCGCCGGACCGAAAGCTGCGCCGCGCCACGGTGACTTCAGAGTAGTCAGAGGGTATCCAGGCGGCGCTATTGTCGAGGACGAGGCCCACCTGCGCCATCTGGGCGGCGGCGCGTCCCTGCCCACCGGCAAAGATCACGTCGTCGCTCTTCTTGCCGCGCAACTGGCGCATGCTCTGCTCACCCAGCACCCATCTAATACTGTCCGCCAGGTTTGATTTGCCGCTGCCGTTTGGGCCAACGATGGCAGTGATGCCGGGACTGAATTCCAGCGCCGAGCGATGCGCAAAGCTCTTGAAGCCATGCAGTTCGAGCCGCTTCAGATACGCCACGATGCGCTCCCCCACCATACATCACCAGCGAACAACCATCACCGTCGGGGGCAGCATACCATCTCATGGGGCGCAAAGATATATTTGGGGGAGTGTATGGCCTGCCTGGGCTATGTTGGCGACGCCCGCAAGTCAAAAGCAGTGAGCGCCCTTGAGGAGTATGCCCCATTGACGCTCACTTTGACGCTCACTTTGATGCTCGCTATGAAAGCGAACGGGCTGTGGAAAACAGCGCCGTCCTGGCGGTTATGCGGATGGCGCGGATGCTGGCGCGTTGGCGTTCCGCCGCTTCTGGAAGCCGTAGTAGTAGATCGCGCCGACGATCAGGATGATCGGCACGAAGATATAGATCGCGGCGTTCAGATAGAATGGCGCAGTTGCCACCGGACGATACCAGCTCAGGTTGACGATCATCGCCACGCCCCACAGCACCGCCAGCAGATTGACGATGAACCCGAAGCGTCCGAGACTGAACGCCGACCGTTGTTGCGGCCAGCCACGCAAGCGCGCAAAGAGAGTCGTGGTAGTGCAGGTACAATATGCCAGATAGATCAACACCAAAGTGGCGGCGATACGATGGCTCCTCTTGGTTCGATGGCAGACATCTCTACCTCCCTTACCCTGTCAGGGAATAGGCGCGCCAGCCCCATCGCCAACGCTGCGCCACTTCTCCTCCCCAGGTACAGGTATCGGCAGTATAGATGTCATACTCCCCAAGCGTACTGGCCGTGGGCGCCGAAAAGCATCTCAAATCTTTGGCCAGCAAGTCCAACTACGCCAAATTGTTTGGATGCGCCAGATGCGCCTTCCAGCTATCAACCGACGTCATTCGGTGGCGGGAACACAGAGCGACTCGCGCACAACACTGAGGAAGCGATCTATATTGAATGGCTTGTAGACCACTGGCACATGCTGCGTGAGCAGGTAGGCTTCCTGCTCCTGCGCCTCGCGCACCGCAGCCGTGCAGACAATTAGCGGAATCTCGCTTGTGGGGCGATACATACGTAGCTTCTGCAGCATCATCCAGCCGTGCATGTGTTCCTGAAACTTGATGTCGAGGATGACCAGCGCGGGATTGAGCTGCTCAACATCGGCGGGATGCTCGAAGATAAATTTGGAGAGGTGGGCAGTATAGC
>JBDTAI010000309.1:0-12050 GCA_039924685.1 Ktedonobacterales bacterium | reverse complement strand
CCCTCCAGGGATGCGGCGCGGGTTTACCCGCTGGCCGGGCCCCTCAGAAAGACACATCACGACGGAAGGCGATCAACGACTCATGAGCGAGCAGACCGATACAAAGCAAACTCCCAGAGCGCATGCGCGGCAGAACGGGACGCGCCAGCACACGGCGACCCGCGCACCCGGCGTCTATGGGCAGCAGGAGATCGCGCAGAACCAGTTGGAGCCGTGGCCCAACCCCAAGCCGGAGCGCGACTACATCATCCACTTCGAGATACCTGAGTTCACCTGCCTCTGCCCACGATCCGGCTTTCCCGACTTTGCCACGATTGTGATTGACTACACGCCGGACACCTCGGTGGTGGAGTTGAAGAGCCTCAAGCTCTATATCAACGGCTACCGCAATCGCGCCATCAGCCACGAGGCGGCCGCCAACGCGATCCTCGACGACCTGATCGAGACGCTGGCGCCGCGCTGGATGCGGGTGGTGGCAGAGTTCAACGTGCGCGGCAACATCAAAACGGTGGTGATGGCGGAGCATGCCGCGCCGGGCTATAGCGGTCCCCGCTCAGAGTACCGCCGCCCAACATATAGCGGGTTGTGAGGGACTGCTACGCCTCGCCCGCCAGCAGGGTGGCCTGTGCCTGTTGTGGCGCCTCGGCCAGCGCGACGGATTGCTCTGCGCGGGTACGCATGTTGCGCAGTTTCACCTCGCCGCGCGCCATCTCATCAGGCCCCAGGATGCAGGCCAGCGGGATGCCTTTCTTGTCGGCGAAGCTCAATTGTGCGCCGATGCCCTTCGGCTCGGTGTAGACCTCGGTGTTGATGCCCGCCTGCCGCAGCGCATCCGCCAGCGCGAACGACGCCGCCACCGTCTCAGGCGCAAAGAGCGTCACCAACACCTGCGTTGTGGTGATCGTCTGGTCGTCTAGCAGTCCGGCCTCTTCGAGCGCCACAAAGATGCGCTCCATGCCGAAGGAGATGCCCACGGCGGGCAGATCGCGCCCCAGGAACATGCCGATCAGCTTGTCGTAGCGACCACCGCCGCCCAGGCTGCCAAGCCCCGCTTCCGGCAGGATCGTCTCATAGATCACGCCCGTATAATAGGCCGAGCCGCGCACCATCGAAAGCTTCAACTCGTAGCGGTCCTGCGGCACGCCAAGCGCCTGCACATAGGCCAGCGTCTCATCCAGTTCGCGGATACCTGTCTCGCCCTGCGCCGTCTGCGCCACCTGCGGACGCAGCGCATCGAGGATCGTTTGCGGCGTGCCGGAGATGGCGATCAGGTCCATCAGCCGCTCTATGGCTTGCTCGGCGATCTCGGCGCGGGCCAGTTCACCGCGCACACCGTCAGCGCCGATCTTGTCGAATTTGTCTATGGCGACGAGTGCGGCATTACGCTGCTCCTGCGGGACGCCGCTGGCCTCCATCATGCCGTCGAGCAGCCCCCTGTGATTGATCTGCGTGACGAAGCCGGTGAAGCCCAGGCGGCTGAAGACCTCATGGTGAATCGCCACCATCTCAGCGTCCACCGTCATCGAGCGGCTGCCCACGCAGTCCACGTCGCACTGATAGAACTCGCGGAAGCGTCCCCGTTGGGGGCGATCTGCGCGCCAGACGGGCTGTATCTGGTAGCGGCGGAAGGGCATCACGATGTCGTTCTGCCGCGCCGCGATCACCCGCGCAAAGGGAACGGTGAGGTCGTAGCGCAGCGCGCTCTCCGAGAGGCTGCGGGCCAGCGCCCCTGCCGATCTGTTCTCGTTCTTGAAGGCATCGTCGGCGCCGGTTTCGAGGTCGCGCCCCAGCTTGAGGATGCGGAAGAGCAGTCGTTCGCCCTCCTCACCATACTTGCCCTCAAGCACGCTGGCATGTTCGATGGCGGGGGTCTCCAGCGGCTCGTAGCCATAGCGCTCGAAGGTGGCGCGCAGCACCTGGAAGACCCGGTTGCGGCGCACCAGGTCGCGAGGCAAAAAGTCGCGGGCGCCCTTGAGTGGTTTGGTGGGCGCGGTTGGAGTGCGTGCCATCGCTATCCGCCATTTCTCGCTTGTGATCTACTTGCGTTGCTTTCCCAACTACAGCTAAGTGAGGGCTGACGTCGGGTATCTCAGTCTACCACACGGCTAGGGGTGGGTGAGGGGATGATGGCGGGTCGTCGTGGTGAAGCGCCACGCAATCTCAAGGCGCCAAAACGCCAAAAAATTTGACCGCGCTACGCGCGTATGAGCGCAGAGACGGCTGACGCCTATCCCAGCGTCACAGCGGATAGGAAGAAGGTCCTCTATTCGAGTGTGAATAGAACCAGAGAGAACATTTGTACTAGGATGCGCCAGCCCCCGCCCCACGCGCCACCCGGAACCCCCCGTCGTCGCTCCAGCCGCCCGGAACGTCCCCGACGCGGCCGGCAGCGCGCGCGACCCAGGGATTGAGATACCACGAACCGCCACGCAAAACTCGATTTCCAGTAGAATCACGCGGCGCCAACACTCTACTGTTAGAGTAATCGGTGGCATAGTTGCTGCCCGTCCACTCCCAGACGTTGCCTGCCATATCCTGCGCGCCACAGGGGCTGGCGCCGCTGGGGTAGCTGCCGATGGGCGTCGTGCGCTTTGGCCCACCAGCATTGGTGTTGGCGCGTGCCTTGTCCCACGCATCGCCCCAGGGATAGATGCGCGACATCTGCTTGCCCGCATCCCAGCGCGCCGCCTTCTCCCACTCCGCCTCGCTGGGCAGCCGCCACGACTGGCCGGTTGTCTTCGCCAGCCACGCCACATAGTCAAAGGCGTTGTACCAGGTGACGCGCACCACTGGATGATTGTGGCGGGTTTGTTGCTGTTTCCAGCCGTAGAAGTCGTCATCGCCGCCCAGTGGGACTTCGATCCGTGGGTTGGCCTTGAGATAGTAGCTATACTCGGCCACCGTCACCGGAAACGCGCCGATGGTGAAGGCGTCCACCGGCATGCGTACCTGCGGCTGCTCGTCGTCATCCGCCTGTGTGTCGCGCGCATCGCTGCCCATCAGGAACGACCCGGCGGCCACATCACAGGTCGGCGGCAGAATGAACTCAATGCCGGTGGCGCGCACGCGCCAGCCGCGCAAACCCAGGCGATACAACCCGGCATGGATCGGGATTTCTTCCCAGGGCGGTGGTGGGGGTGGTGGGGGTGGCCTGTCGCCAATGATCACGAGCGCGGCGGCGATCTCGGCGGCGATCTGCTCGTCCGTCTTGCCCACGCCGTCAATCCAGAAGATGCCACCCAGCAGCGGGGGAACCTCGTCGTTCAGCCGCACCGGCAGGATCATGCGCTCCACACCCTCCACGATGCGCGTCGCGGCGGTGTTCATCAGGAAGTTGTAGGCGCCGCGCTCCTGGCGCACCCAATAGGAGGCATTGGAGGGAGCCGTCACCATCAGCACAAAGGCCGAACGTCCCAGCAGTTCATGTTCGATCTCTTCGCCCAGGTCGTGGCCCTTCTGGGCGTTGGTGAGATCAATCCACACATTCACCCCTCTGGCGCGCACAGCGGCGGCGATGTCGGCGCAGCGTTTGTTGTCGAAGTGGGCATGGCTGAAGAAAGCGCTGCGATAGGTGGACATGTGGGCGACCTCCTCCCTGATCTACACTCTGGTGCGCGACGCTCGCCTGAGCAGTAACAAGCGTAGTATAGCCCAGGCAATGGGCAAGATCAATTCGGGGTAGAAAGGTCAGCGCAGTGGCATGGTGGCGGGCGAACCGGCGGGCGGCTGAAGCCGCGCCTAGCGTCCCTCCGGGACGCGAAGGCCGCCTGCGCGGGCTGTAGGGGAACAGCTGTGCCGGTTGGTGAGCGAGAGCGTGTGGGCAACGGGTACGCGGTCGTCCGGTGGACGCCCCCAACACACAGATAGGCGTCCGCCCATCGCGGTAAACGGCATGTTGGGGCGAGGCTTTGTGGCTGGTTATTGCTTCCTCAGCAGCGCCTCGTTGAGTGAGCCGGTGCGGTAGCCTTGCAGATCGAGCGTGACGTAGAGGTAGCCAGCGGCGCGCACCTCGCGGACGATCTGGTCGCGCAGGTCGGCGTCGAGCAGGCGCGGGAACTCGGCGGGATCGATCTCGATGCGCGCCAGCCGCTCGTGGTGGCGCACTCGCACCTGCCGGAATCCCAGCGCCCGCAGCGCCCGCTCCGCCCGCCCCACCTGACGCAGCGCCTCCACAGTCACCGGGCTGCCATAGGGGATGCGTGATGAGTAGCATGCCAGCGCAGGCTTATCCCAGACGGGAACGCCGAGATGCTGTGCCAGCGCCCGCACATCGGCTTTGGTGAAGCCCGCCTCATCCAGTGGCGCGCGCACGGCGCGTTCACGGGCGGCGCGTTGCCCTGGACGCCAGTCGCCCCGGTCGTCGCGGTTCATGCCATAGGCGATATGCGCAAGCCCTAACCGAGCGGCCAGCGGCTGCAACTGGTCGAATAGCTCCGTCTTGCAGAAGTAGCACCTGTCGGCGCCGTTCGCCGTGTAGCGCGGATCATCCAGTTCGCGCGTCTCCACACGCTCTAATCGCGCGCCCATCGTCTGAGCCACGCGCACCGCCTCAGCCGTCTCGGCTTCATCATAGGCTTCTGAGGATGCCAGCGCGCCCACCGCACATTCGGGGCTGACTGTATCGGTCGCCACCTTCAGCAGCAGCGCGCTATCCACCCCGCCGGAATACGCCACCAGCACCGACCCCAGTTCGCGCAGGATCGCCTGCAACTGGGCGTATTTCTCGGCAAGCTCGTCGCTCAATGCCTCCTGCGCCGCCACTGTCGCCTTCAGCCGCTCGTCAAGCTGCGCCATGTCGTGTGTTCCTTACTGCTGATGAGTGTTCTTGGCTCCAATGCCGATGCGTCCTTTGTGGCGAACATGTCGCTGACACTTGAACATGGCCGCGGGCGTCCACCGGACGCCCCTACCTACGTCAGATACGTTGCCTTGTGGGCCGACAGCGCACAGGCGCGACCGTTGGCATTGTATGCGGAAATCGAGGGAAGCGTCAAACGGCGGCCAGGCAATATCATGAGAAGTAGAGCGTGGCGATTTGCAGAATAGCGCCGGTGAGCAGCAGGCCCAGTGTCAGCGAGCCCGCGAACTGCACATAGGCCCACAGCGCCTCGTGGAACATCTGGCGGCGCGTGAAGGGATGGGCGGCATGCGTTGCGCCCACAAAGGTGAGCAGCGCCGCCGGGAGCGCCACGATCACCAGCAGCGCGCCGTGTGGCCCGTCGGTGGGCAGCGCGACGACGAAGACCAGCGCGAAGGCCGCTAGCAACGCCAGCCCGCAGAGCGTCCGCGCGGCGCGCTCACCCAGCAGCGTCACCAGCGTATGATAGCCGTTAGCGGCGTCCCCACGCGGATCACGCAGCCGCGCAATCTCCGTGACGGCCAGCGCGAAACAGCCCAGCGCCAGACTGAGCAACAGCAGCGATAGCGTGAACGGTTTGCGTTGCGCCAGCACCGTGACAAGCGCAATGCCAGGGCCGAGCGTCAGCAAGGCCGCAAGATCGCCGAGCGGTAGCCGCTTGAAGGCAATGCTTGTCGCCGAGTAGAGGAAAGAGATCAGCAAGCCCAGCAGGCCCAGCCCGGCGACCACCGGCCCACCCACCAGCGCCAATGGCACGCCCGCCAGCGCACCCATCACCAGCAACACGACACTGGCGCGCAACACGTCGAGCGGATGGATAGCGGCGTCGGCCAGCAGCGGGCGTGTGGCGGGATCATGGTCGAAGGCATGCAGCCACGAGGTGGAACTGCGAACATATTCGAGGTATTCGTCGAGCAGGTTGGCGCCCATGTGCGCCAGCCCGACCGCCACGAACGCGCAGAGCGCCAGCAGCCATGAAAACTGTTCGCCCTGCGCGTAGAGCAACGCCAGCGGCGCCAGCACAGCGAAGAGCGAGAGCGGCAACGTCAGCGGTCGCGCCAACTGCAGCCATGTCGCCAGTGCGCCCCGTGAGCGAACAGCGGCAGTTTGTCCCATCTGCTCATCATACGCATCCATACTGTCTGTTTCATCATACGCATCCGTACTGTCTGTTTCATTGTACGCATCCGTACTGTCTGTTTCATTGTACGCTTCATATGACTCGTAAGCGTCTGGCGGTTCAGCCACATCATCCAGCGGACCTGCGGCCTCGTCGTGCCAGAGCGGCTGCCGGCTCTGTATATCCAGCGCCGCTTCGCTGGCCATCGGATCACTCACATTCCCATAACCAGCCCGCCCTGCGTCTGCGGTCTCCTCCATGTCGTCCCTCCTGGCCATCATCGTATAGACGTGGTTGGTGTGCTGTGAGCAATAGAACACGTAGTCGCCGAGAGTGCGTATCGCTGGTTTGTGCAGTTGGCGCAAGAGAAGCCGGAAACGCCTCGCGCTCCGGCTTCGACAGGTAGATCAAGTAGTGAGCCTGTTGCGCCTGTAAAGTGAGACGAGTGAGCAGGCGCAACTGCAACACACTCCCCGCCATTGGCGCTGACGGTGGCGTCTTACTGGTTGGTGAGGCGGGTGAGGGCACGCAGGTCTTCTTCGATGCGCCCCATAGACTCGGTGAAACGCGCCTGACTCATGCCCAACGTCAGATCGCCGCGTGTCTTCTCGAGTATCCCGCGAACCGAATCGGTGGTGCGGCGCAGATTGCCGGTGATGGCGTCGGGGAAGTCGAGCGTGATCAGCAGGCTGTAGATGTCATCCATATCAGCCAGGATGTCTTCGCAGCCATCCAGTTTGCCGAGTCGCATGCGGTCGAGCAGATAGCGCCGCAGTTCGCCGGTCGCCTCGCCCAATCCATTGAGATAGGGCGCCCATTCGACACCCAGTTCTCCTGGCAGCGGCAGCGGCTTATGCTGGATCAGCGCGGACGTGAGCGAGGCTTCGGCGTATTCTTTCTGCGCGTCGGCCACAAAGCCTGCGTAGAAGATGTCGAGGTGGTCACGCAGATCGAGCGTCATATCGCGCAGCAGCCCGCCCGCCTCCGTCAGCAGGCGTGTCACCTGATCGAATTCGTTGCGATGCGCCGCCCGAATGGCGTTGGCGCAGAGGCGGATAGCGGCGCGTGACTTAGGCAGCGCGCGTTCACGCGCCGCATGTTTGGTGGCCAGATACTCTTGCGCGCCCTGGCCCATGGATTGGAGTTCTGACACGGCTATCGTCCTTCGTAGTTGCGCGTTGTCGTTGCGCGCGCTGCCCGACTGGCTCTAAGTGTCTGGCTCTAAGTGTATAGGTGCATACGGCTAGCGCCAAACGCCAGTCATGGCAATGTCGGCTCAATGGCGCTTGCTCCCTGTGGCGGCGGCGCTGAACTATGCTGTGACCTCTACTGAGTATATCACTTGCGCAGATAGGCAGCGTGGGCGCGGTCTACGGCGGCAAGCTGTTGCTGGCCCAACCCCTCATGGACGGTGGCGCGAGCAGCGAACACCTCATCGGCGTCGGGGTCGCGCTGGATGGCGCGGTTGAGCGCGTTGAGCGCCTCACGATAGCGGCGCATGGCGGCCAGCGCCAACCCCACGGTGAGCGGCCCGCGATAATCGTCGGGCGCCCGTAACTCCATCAGTTCGCCAAGCTGCATGGCGTCCAGCGCCTGCCCGCTATTGAGATGGAGCCGCGCCTTCATCGCCAGCGCGTCGCACGCATCGGGGTCGGCGGCCAGCACACGCTCGATCACCTCGAAGGAGCCGAGCAGGTCACGCGCCTGGGCGCGCCGGGTGGCATCGGCCAGCGCCATGTGCGCAAGCAACTGTTGTGCGCTGGCTCCCTGGTGTTCGCCCGGCTGCGGCGCATCGGCCAGTCGCAGCCGACCATATGGCGCCTGGTGATCGACATCCACCGGCGCGCCTACGGCCACCACGGCGGCGCCCACATCCTCCAGCACAATCTCCTGTCCGGCGGCAAGCTGCGCCCCACGCGCCAGCCGCTCCGCCACATCGCGCAGGAACATGCGTCCCTCGGCTTCGAGCGAGATGGGCGCGGCGACGAGATCGAGTTCGGGTCGGCCAAACTTTTGCAGGCCGTGCGTATGCAGCCAGCGGGTATCCGCCGCCCAGCCCTCGTCGTGAAAGACGATATGCGCGAGGGGATCGTCGGCGGCGAAGCGGGCCAGCGCGGCACGACCATAGCAGGTCTGTGCGCCGGGATCGATCACCACGCCTTGCGTGAGGTCAATCAGTGTGCGCAGCAGGCGCATTGCCCAGGCCAGCGCAGGCAATGCCTCGCGCAGCGGCGCATTCAGATGCAGATCAAGGGCAAGGTCGCTGGTGCGCAGTGTATGGGTATCTTCCGCCGCCAGCCCGCGTGTGATGGCGTTGAAGGCCGTCTCACCCATGCCATCCATCACGGGGCCATCGTGCCGCGCAACCACCAGCCGCGCCGTAGTGAGCAACTGCTGCGGACCGAGACGCCAGGTTCCCAGCCGCACGCGCTTGGGTGGCGCCGCGCCAGCGGCATTGCCTGACGTGTGATTGCGCAGCGGAGCAGCGGTATATTCGGCGGCGCCCAGACCGGCGGACGCCAGCGCCTGTGCCAGCAGCGCCTCTGTGGGTGGGTCCGCCAGACGCGATACCGTCAGAAAATCAATCGCCAGCTCCTCCGCTGTCTCCGCCATGCTGGTTACTCCCTTGCCGTTTCCTCACCCAGGAAATTGCCGACGCCCTACCGCCGCTCTATTCTAGCATGTACCCACGCCACTGTAACCTGTATTGCAAGGCAGTGCTATAGATTGGCTATAGCGGGTTCGCCAGCGCATGCAGGAGCGCACGTGAGCTTCAGCGCAGCCAGTCCTCATCGTCGCCCTGCTCCACCGGACGCGAATCCCACGGGCGGAAGTTCTGGCCACTGCCGCTCCCCTCGCCCTGAGCATCAGCAGCATTGGCGTAGCGGCCAGCGGAAGGGCTGGCAGGCGGTGGTGTGCTAGGCAACCCGATTGCAGGCCCGATCATGCCTTCAGAGATTGGCATGGTCGGCACAGCGTAGATATTGGGATTCCCCGGTCCGACGGGCGCCTGCGGACGTGGCGCCGCACCCATCATCGCCAGGAAGCGCGCCGCATAGGCATGGGGATTGTTGGCGTACTCGACGAAGGCGCGGGCGCGGTTAGTGATCGCCTGCCAGGCGGCGCGTTCCACCAGCGTCGTCGGCGTCAACAGCGTGCCAATCGCAATCGTCCGCACCGGCAGTTGCAGATACTCACCAAAGTGTTCGGCGGCAAACCCGCCCGACACCTGCAGGCTAACATGGGTGAGCTGGCGCAGCAGCGCGCGAATATACATCGGGCCACCCAGCGCCTCGGCGGGGAAGAGCTTGACCATTTCGGCGCCTGCTCGTTGCGCGGCGATGATCTCGCTTGGGGTGAGCGCGCCCAGGATGCAGGCGACCCCGGCGTCGCGCGCGGCTGGCAGAATCTCGGGCGCGAAGATCGGCGAGGCGATGAAACGCGCCCCAGCGGAGATCGCCTCTGTGGCCTGCCGCTGATCGAGCACAGCGCCTGCGCCCACCAGCACATCCTGCCGGGTGGCGAGGTGGCTCAGGATTTCGGCGGCGCCAGGGATCGTGAGAGAGATCTCGACGGTGGTGATGCCAGCCGCTGCCAGCGCATCCACTACTCCCAACGCCTGCACCGCCGTTTCGGTGCGGACCTCAGCCACCAGACGCCGCCGTGCCATCATCGCCACCATCTCGCGTGGAATCATGCTGACCTCCCCTGCGCACTGCTTCGCGTACTGCCGCCACGACGTTCCGCAACTGCTCTACTCATGCCCCTGGCGGGTGCTGGTTGGCACGAATGGAAAAGATGGAGCAGGGTGGAACAGGTTTGGGGCTATCTTACCACGCCTGGGTAGATGAGGCTACCCAATTCTCAGGGTCTTTGCATGCTACCTCATCTCTGGTACACTGGGTGGCATGAAGAAAACAGTGGAGCGCGCTCCGGCGCCAGACGGATCGTTACGGGCGGCGCTGGCGACGTTGCCGGATGTGCGGCGGGGCCAAGGCCGTGTGCATCCCCTCGACGGGATGTTGGCCCTGGCCATCTGCGCCCTCCTGTGTGGGTGTCGCAGTTTGTACGCGATTGGCCAATGGGGACAGGACTGCGGTCCGGAGATCCGGCGCGCGTTGGGGCTGCGACGAGATCGGGGACCCAGCGTGGCGACGCTGCACCGCGCCTTTCGCCGCCTCGACCACGCGGCCTTTGAGCAGGTGTTGGGGCAGTGGTTTGCCGCGCACGGGCTGACGCCTGACGAGGCACTGGCGGTGGACGGCAAGACGTTACGCGGCATCCACGGGGAGGAAATCCCCGGCGTGCATCTGGTGGCAGTGTTCGCCCACCAAACGCGGGTGGTGCTCGCCCAAGCGGAGACCAACGGCAAAGGGCACGAGTTGGCCGGGGTGCAGGCGGCGCTGGCCGCCTTGCCCGCCCACCTGCTCGCGGGACGGGTGGTGACGGGCGATGCGCTGCTGGCGACACGCGGCTTGTGTCGGCTGATCGTGCAAAAAGGGGGCACTATTTCGTCGCGTTGAAGGCGAATCAGCCCTTGACCTTGGACGCGGTGACAGTCAGCTTCGACGACCCGCTGACGCCGCGCACGCGCCTGGTGGTCACGGGAGAGCGGCACGGCGACCGCGAGGAGCGACGTACAGTGGAGACCTCAACCGAGGTGGTGGCCTATCTGGCGGCGTCTGAGGCGCTCGATGCGGAGGAGGGCGAGGCGGGGACGATTGCCGACTGGCCGTCCTTGGGGCAGGTCTGCCGTATCCACCGGGAAGTCGAGTATGTCAGCGGACCACGCGACGGCGAGTGCCACGACGAGTGGGCCTATGCGCTGACCAGCCTGCCCCCCGACCGCGCCGACGCCGCGCGCCTGGAGCGAATCTGGCGGGGCCATTGGCAGATCGAAAACGGCCTGCATTATGTCCGCGATGTGACGCTCGGGGAAGATGCGTGTCAGGTGCGCTCGGACCGCGCGCCCGCCAATCTCGCCGCCTGCCGCAACACGGCGCTCAATTTGCTGCGACGCGCCGGGGTTACCAACGTGGCCGCCGCCATCCGGCGACACGCGATGTACCCCCGCGAGGCGCTCAGGCTCCTTGGCCTGACATAGCATGCAAAGACCCCGCGTGCAATGCCTACAGATCACGCATGCGTCTGGTAAAGGTGTATACTGAGATACTGATCCACTGGATGTGGCCGCATTGACTGCGACACTGAGGGAGACGGGCGCGGCGGCAGTTACGGCAGACAGTCCATCACTCGCTAGATCACTGGCTAGATCATGAGACATCACTACACACAGGAGCGCAGGGCATGATTCGGGAGACTTCTGACTTTTTCGATTCCACCACGCCGACGATTCCGATGACACGGCCCTTCGTCGGGGAGGAAGAGGCGCAGGCAGCGGCCAATGCCGTGCGCTCCGGCTGGCTCTCGCAGGGGCCGCGTGTGGCCGAGTTCGAGCGCATCGTGGCCGAGCGGGTGGGGGTGACACACGCTATCGCAGTCAATAGCTGCACGGCGGCGCTGCATCTGGCGCTGATCTGCATGGGCGTCCGCGCAGGTGATGAGGTGATCATGCCGTCGTTCACCTTCGTCGCCACTGCCAACGCCGTTGTGCACGCGGGCGCGCGGCCCATCTTCGTGGATATTGATGCGCGCACCTACAACCTCAATCCACTGCTGATCGAGGAGGCGATTACCAACCGCACCAAGGCGATTCTTCCGGTGGACCAACTCGGCCTGCCCGCCGCGCTGGCGCCGATTCAGGGCATCGCGGCGCGGCGCAATCTGAAGGTACTCGAAGACGCCGCTTGCGCGCTCGGCGCTGTCTATCGCGGCAAGCCCATCGGCGCGATAAGTCCACTCACCTGCTTCAGCTTTCACCCGCGCAAGTCGGTGACGACGGGCGAGGGTGGCATGTTGCTCACCAACGATGATCGTATCGCCGAGCGGTCGCAAGTGTTGCGCTCACACGGCGCTTCAAGCTCCGATTTCACCCGTCACCATGGCGGCGTCGAATCCTACAATGAGTTGGGGTTCAACTATCGCATGACCGACATTCAGGCGGCCATCGGC
>JBDTAI010000308.1:0-4590 GCA_039924685.1 Ktedonobacterales bacterium | reverse complement strand
CAATCCCCAGAAGACGAACGACTCGACCATCGCCTCCACCGCGTCGGCGTCGGGCGCTGCTGCGTCAGGTCAGCTGCCGCAGGCGGATACACGCCTGCGATTGGAGCGCATTCTCCTCAAGCAATTTGACTTCGCCAGCCAGACCGCGCAAGCGGTGCGACAGGACTCCTCGCAGATGATCTACTTCTATTGGGTGATGTTTGGCGTCTTGGTCGCTGGCTTGGGCTTTTTGCTTCAACTCGGCAGCGATTCACAGGCCCAGGGGCAGGCGGCTGGTTTAGCGCCCTATGCGCAACTCTTGCTGCTGCTGGCGCTGCTGGGCGCAGGGACGGTGCATCTGGCCTTCTATAGTCGCTGGGTCCGTCTACGGCGGCGCTACGCGGACTGCTTCGTCTTCATGACCGGCATCTCTACCGTCTATATTCAGCGGTTTGAGCACACCGTCCCAGAGATGGCGACGATTCTCGCCTGGCAGCCAGAATCAACCGGCGAGAACGCCTCAGTGGGTACGTATTTGTTCACGGTCTATGCCCTCCTGCCGGTGCTGGGCAGTCTGTTCTTTGGCGCTGCGATAATTGTAAGTGGCGAGTTGTGGCTCAACGTGAATGGCGGCGCCCTCTTCCCGTTGCCCATGAATCTGGCGCTCTGCGGCATCGCGGTCGCGGTGTTCGTGGTGTCACTCGGCGTATTCGCAGTGACTGGACGCACGATGCGCGTGCAGAGGAAGCCCGGAAAACTGCAGATCCCAGTGCTCGGTGACATCTGAGGGAGTGTTGAGTTGGACGGAGGACCAAGCACGAAAAATCAGCATGGCAGTGAGCAGAAAAGAACAACACCATGACCTCATCAGCCTGAACCGAGCTTGGGAGCAAGCGAACAGAATGCGACAACTACGCCAACCGCTACGCCAACCCAGGCGATTGCGCCCGAACGATGCTGAAACCGAAGACTTGCCCACGCCCCAATTTTTCTGCTATCATGGACAAGAGCGGACGCGCCTGAACGAGCCGACATAGATTTGTAAACCGTCCGTCTATTGCTCTAGTTTCTACAATCACCTTCGCTGCCGTTGACACCAACCGTGACACCAACGCGGGCGAGCAGTGGCGACCAGCGGCGAACGCAACCACACCAAGAATCATGAAGAATTCAGCGATCACGGACAATGGCGGATGGCGGTGAACCGACCAGGCTGCATCCGGTATGCGCTAGCCATGGTCCATCGGCAACGGCAGGATACCGTATGTTCGCGTTTTGTCGCCTGGCGCTGCCGCATTCAGCGCTTGATTCAACTCGTGCGCCACCGCTGAACCCGCTCAGGGAGCTTTTCATCGCCCAGTTGGTGGCAGACCTCGTTCAGCCGCTCGTAGGCCCCCTGCCATTCCAGATCGGCCAGCGTTTCCTGCATGGGCACATCCTCGCGTAGCGTCGCCAGATCGCGGTACAGTAGCGCCTCCGCCCGGTGCTGCGCCAAGCTCTCGGCCAGTCGCATGGCACGGTTGGGTGAGAGCGCCGATGCCGAGAGCCCCCAGGTGTGCGGATCGGCGGGGATCGCCTCGAGATGCGCGTAGGTTGCCAGCACGGCCGCTGCGGATTTTGCCCCCCAGCCCGGAATACCAGGCAACCCGTCGGCTGCATCGCCTACCAGCCCCAGCCAGTCGGGGATCGACTCTGGGCGCACGCCATATTTCTCCACCACGCCCGCTTCATCGATGAACAGATTGCGGCGGCGATCCCAGCCAATGATGCGGGTTCCGCAGATTAGTTGGGCCAGATCCTTATCTGGCGAGCAGATCACGATCTGGTCGACTTCAGCTTCGTGCTTGAAGCGGGCGGTCGCACTGGCCAAGGCATCGTCGGCCTCGAACGCCACCATCGGCCAGACCACCAGCCCCAGCGCGGCAACGGCCTCTTCGGCCAGCGCAAACTGGGCGATTAGATTGGCGTCAACGCCCGCCCCGGTCTTGTAGCCGGGGTACAGGTCGTTCCGGAAGGACGCGATCACGTGATCGAACGCGCAGGCCACATGGGTGATGCCCGGCGTGGTCACCAGCATCAGCAGGCTGCGGAGGAGGCCCAGCGTTGCGCCAACCTCGCGCCCATCCGGCGCCGTGCGACGTGGCGCGCCGAAGTGGTTGCGAAACAACTCGTAGGTCCCATCCACCAGATAGACTTTCATCGTGTGTCTCCCTCTTCTCGCCCCCTTTTTGTCTGCCTCCTTACGGAGGCGTACGCCACGGCTATTCTCCCACAGGACAGGGAAGGCGGCAATGCAGAGGAGACAAGGACGCGAGGATGCATGACAGTGACGCCAACAGTGACGCCAACCTACGCGACACGAGACACCAAAGGACGACACCCACCCTAGACAAAGCGCTGAAAAATTCAGCGTGGGCGGAGATGGAAGACCGACGACGAACAGCAAGTTCGGAGTTCGACTCTCCCCCATCTCCACCACGCCTAACCTCGATTATTTCATGGTTGGGCCTTTTCATGTTGAGAGCAGTATGCAGCGAGTAGGCAATGGTAGGAAAGCGCCACATTGGCATACACGATGCTCACAGGCGCCACCTGCGGAACACGCCGTCAAGGGTGTATCACCGCTGTGCTCGTTGCGCGGCGCCCTATACTTTGATGTAGCGCAGTGTGACGTGAGGTGGTGCAACCAGACCGAACAAGAACTGCTCACGCCTACCTGAGTGCGTTCGAGGCCCAGCGTTGGGCCACGTCGTGATGGCGCGTACCCCTGGGTGCGCGAGGAGGCTCTTGTGGCAATGCACACCGTGGTGCAGACGAGCGGACGACGAAATCCCTGGGAGATGGCGCAGGCGCAGTTCGACGCCGCCGCCGACCGGCTCAAGCTCAAAGACGATCTGCGAGGTATCTTGCGCGAACCCAAGCGCGAGTTGATTGTCCACTTCCCGGTGCGGATGGATGACGATTCCATCCGCATGTTCACCGGCTATCGTGTCCAGCACAACATCAATCGTGGCCCTGCAAAGGGCGGCATTCGCTATGACGTCAACGTGTCACTGGATGAGGTCAAGGCGCTGGCGATGTGGATGACGTGGAAATGCGCCGTGGTGGATATTCCTTTTGGCGGCGCGAAGGGCGGCGTGATCTGTAACCCCAAAGCGATGAGCCTGGCCGAGCTTGAGCGGATGACGCGGCGCTATGCGACGGAGATCTCACTGCTCATTGGTCCGCACAGCGACATCCCGGCCCCTGATGTCAACACCAACTCCCAGGTGATGGCCTGGATCATGGACACCTACTCCATGCACGCGGGCTATACCGTACCCGCCGTCGTTACGGGCAAGCCGCTCGACATTGGTGGCAGCGAAGGACGTGTGGAGGCGACAGCGACCGGTGTGGCCGCGACTGTCGAGATGGCGGCTACTGACATGAAGCTGCCGTTGCAGGGCGCCCGCGTGGCTGTGCAGGGCTTCGGCAATGCTGGCTCTATCGCCGCAAAACTGCTCCACGAGAAGGGATGCCGTATCGTGGCGGTCAGCGATACGCAAGGCGGTATCTACGACGAGAGCGGCTTCGATCCCACTATGGCACTGCACCACAAGCAGGAACACGGCACAGTGGTGGGATTTGGCGGCGCACAGCGGGTGAGCATCGCGGGCATACTCGAAGTTCCCTGCGACATCCTGATCCCGGCTGCCACCGAGAACCAACTGACCGATGACAATGCGCGGAAGGTCCAGGCGCGGCTGATTGCCGAGGCCGCCAACGGCCCAACGACACCCGAGGCCGACGCGATCTTCTTCGAGCGTGGCGTGCGGGTGATTCCCGACATTCTGGCAAATGCGGCGGGTGTGACGGTCAGCTACTTCGAGTGGGTGCAGGACTTGCAGAGCTTCTTCTGGAGTTCCAGCGAGATCGCGGAGAAACTCAGCCATGTGATGGTGCGGGCCTATGGCGAGGTGGCCAAACTTGCCGAGGCCGAGCACTGCGACATGCGAATGGCGGCCTACATGCTGGCGATTGGGCGCGTAGCGTCTGCCACCAAGCAGCGAGGTCTCTACCCGTAGCGCGCGAGCGCGGCAGGGAGGCGCATGGTGCGCCAGAGTCGCGCCCACTCACTTCTCGCCGCGCGTTGGGCCGTTGCTTTCGTGGCAGCGGCCCTGGCATGTCTTAGGAACTCATCTGAGCGCCATTACGTCGTTCACGGATCAGCGGACCACATTCATCCAACGTGAGACAGCGACAGCGCAGCAAACTTTCTTCCAGTATATGCTTCATTTTCTGCGTTCTCATGATGAGCGCCTCCATCTCGGCGAGCTTTTGCGTTGCCAGCGCCTGCCAGCGCTCCATAGCCGGAGTATCGGCCTCGAAATCTGAGAACAGGCCATTGATCTCCGCTATCGTGAAACCAGCCTTCTGGGCAAGCTGGATAATAGCCAGCCGTTGCAGCACGTCGTTGTCATAGCAGCGTCGCCCGTTGATTCGTTTGGGCGGCGGCAATACGCCTGTGCTTTCACAGTAGCGGATTGCTGAAGGCCGAAGGCCAACAGCGCGGCCCACCTCGCTAATTGTCAGTTTTTTCACCATTGCATCTCGCCCCTTGACGTAAAGCGC
>JBDTAI010000307.1:0-2653 GCA_039924685.1 Ktedonobacterales bacterium | reverse complement strand
TAGCTGAATTGCAGTGTATCAAAGAGCGCATCTACCTGGGCGCGCACGGCATCGGGGCTGGCGCGGCCCTCGTCATAGCCATAGAGCGCGGGCGCGGCGCCATAGAGGTCGGGGCGCTGCGTCAGCCGCTGGGCCGCCTGTCCCACCAGTGCGCCGATCACAGCGGCCTGCGGTGTCACCCAACCCGCCAGATAGCGCGAGTTGTCGCCGGTCGCTGGATCATACCAGCGCATCCACTGGCGCGACTTGAGCAGGATCGGCGCGCTGGTATCGCAGAGCAGCTTGCCGCTGGCGCCCAGGCTCTCGATACGCACGACGATCTGTGCGTTGCGCTGACGCGGGCCAAGCAGCGCATCGAGTACGCCAGCGCCTAGCAGCGGCGGCTTGAACGACTGCTGGCGAAAGGCGACATCCGCTTCCTGCTCGACGCTTTCTTCCTGCGTGAAGCCAGGGATGCTGACGTTGATGCGCAACGTCTGCGGCTGCGAATTGGGGCTGCGATAGCGCAGTGTCAGCAGCGCAGGCATGTTGGGGTAGAAGCCGGTGAAGAGTTCGGCGGGTGGGTTCCACGCCAGCAACGTATTGCAGGTGGTGGCATAAGCGCTATAGGTCTGCTGATACTGGCCGTAGGCATGCAAGCCACCGACGACATAGCCAACCGACCCTGCCAGCGTCAATCCCAGCGCCAGCGCCAGCGCGATCACTTGCCTGCGCGCGGTGTGCATGAATCGCATGGATTGCCCGCTCCCCCCACCCTGTCGGCGCTCGCGCCCATCATCCCGCTCGTCCTGACTGCGCGTTATGTCGCCTGAAGTTGCCCTGAACACGTCGTACCACCGTCACGGGACAGGCTGCAACGCGGACGGGACTAATAGCGCGATGGCGGCTCTCTATCTCCAGAATCTACACATGCCAGCCAACACGCCCCAACACGCCCCAACATACATATAGCCCTGTAGCCCTGCCAACCACCACACGGATGATCGCAGGGCTACATCAGTTATCTGGAAACGGGCAGGCGTACGTTCGGCGCGAGTTCAGGCGTGACGCGCGGGCGAATTACTGGGCAGACGTGTTGTGGTGGCCGGGCAGGTGCGCGGTGATACCATGCTCCACACTCGATGCCTCATGCGCAACCCCGCCGACCAGTCCGCCGACCAGTCCGGCGGCGCCGCGACTCACCGCTCCCACGTCGCCGACGGCGGAGCGTCCTAGTGTGCCAGCCTCATGTATGGCTTCACCACCGAACTTCTCGACCTCGCCAACCGCCGCGACAGTCAGCTTCTCTGCCTCTTCGACGATCAGCTCGACGGCTTTGATCATCGCGCGCAGCAGCTCCTCGAAGGCGACGGTGAGCGCCGCCGCATAGCCAAATGCGATGGCCAGCGCGGCTGCCGCCAGATAGGTGGGGCCGCTGGGCAGCAACGACTTGGTGAGGTAATCGCCAATGATGACTGTAGCGATTGCCACGATCAGAGCCACGATCACGCCCGTCAACAACACCGCACGGATTGCGTGCAGGAAGGCGTGCAGGATGTATTTGGCCGCCTTACCGCCCAGCGAGACCATTTTTCGTTCCACCGGAATGCTCCTCTCAGAATCCCCTCATAGAGTGCGATTGGTTGGGAATGAGACCAAAGGACTGTCTTGGGGGGCCGCTTGTCCCCTCCACTGCGCTCTATCATCTCAGATAGATGCGCCGCTGGCAAGTGGCAAAAGTGCGTGCTGCGTCACACCTGGTCATCACACCTGGTCGTCACGCGGGCCAGCGGCTGAAGCCGCGCCCCTGGGCCGGGCGGCCACGAAGGCCGCCTGCGCGGGCTGGAGAGGCGCTCCACAGTCGATCTCGCCTGGCAAAACGCTTGCACATCGTCTCTACGAGTGGCTGGCGGCGCGAGTGGCAGGTGGGGAAGCGCATAGGGTAGAGCATGGGGAAGAACAAAAGCGCCCAATAGGACTGATCTCCTACGGGCGCTCGTTCTGTGTTGCGGGTAGTTTTCTGGGTGATTGGAGCCTTACGCGGCTAGCGACTGCGAACTACAGCCAGAGGATGTAGCCAACGCCCTCGGCGTAGTGCGGGCGACATCCGGCTCCGGCGGCGCGTAGCGCAGCGCAGAGGGCATCGGCGCGCTGATCCACCTGGGCGGGGGTGATGCGCAGGTGGGCGGCAAGCTGGGCGCGGCTGATGAATTGACCGGCGCACCGCATCAGCGCGGCCAGCAACTCGCGCTCCGGCTTGCCCATCGGGATATGCTCACTGCGCCACTGCGCATCGCCGGTCACGAGATCCACGACGAGGCCACGGAAGCGCCGCACATCATGAGGCGCGCGAACCGTGCGGAGTGGTCGGATGGCGGAGATCGTATCGAGCAAGACGGGCGCGCTGCGATCCAGTGTCACCTCCTGCGTGGCAGCATCGAGAACTGGCATGTAATCCATGTGGGGTATCCTCCTGATGGGTCTTTGCGGGTGGTTGTGATGGGCTATGTGGGATGTTGTATCGTGATCTTGCTGTGTCTGGTGTTTGTGTTGGTTGACCTGGCGCATCACCTGCTATGTTTTGGCCTGTTTCGCCAGCGCCACGTTGAGTATATCTGCCCTACCTGAACGTAAGATGAGCCATTTCTGAGATGGAGATAAGAGCGCTGTGCTT
>JBDTAI010000306.1:0-5937 GCA_039924685.1 Ktedonobacterales bacterium | reverse complement strand
CACATCTGCGGGCGCTGGTGTTGCGGTAGAGACAGTAGCGGGAATGGAAGGCGCCTGCTCACCCTGTTGCTGCCCCAGCGGCGCCAGATATCTGTCGAGGAAGCCGCCCACGCGGGTGAGCCACTCGTCGGGCAGCAGCGCGAATGCCTGCACATGCCCAACGTCCACCACCTGCCACAATTCCTTCGGCTCGCCAGCGGCAGCGTAGAGCCGTTCGCCGTCCTCCGGCTCGATGGCCAGCGTATCGTTGAGGTCCGAGATAATCAGGATCGGGCGCGGGCTGATCTGGCCGATCACCTGTTCCGGGCGGATGTCGCCCAGTTTGACATGCGCGATGCGCTCGCCCCAGAAGACGACCAGATTGGCGAAGGGGAAGGCAGGCATATGGGTGAAGCGGGTGAAGAGTTCACTGATGTCGCGCTGCAAATCGGAGAAGCCGCTCTCGATCACCACCACGCGCAATTCTGGCAGCATGGCCGCCGCGAGGATGGCAGTGATCGCGCCCAGCGAGTAGCCCAGAATCCCCAGCGCCGCCATGTTCACATCGCCACGACCGCGCAGATACGCGACCACTGCCGCCACGTCGTCGCGTTCACGCACGCCGAAGGTGACGACCGCACCATCGCTCTCGCCATGTGCGCCAAAGTCGAAGGCCAGCGCGCCGTAGCCGCTTGTGGCATGCAGGCGCGCGATCTGGTCGAGCCACTGCCCCTTGTTGTCATAGACGCCGTGGCAACAGATCAGCGTGCAGCCGTTGGTCGCAGGCAGATACCACGCCGAGAGCATGCCGCGCGGACCGGGGATGCGCAGTTCCTCGACGGTCAGTCCCACATTCGCCGGGCGCTTCTCGAGCGGCTTGTGGGTAGCGCGAATCAGGCTGCGTGCCTGCTGGTAGGTGAAGAGGAGCAGCAGCCCACCCAGCGCCGCTATCAGCGCCAGCGCAATCCCGCCGCCCCAACGTAGCATAGGCGCCATCGTCATGCCAGCCAGTGGATGACCGAGGTGGGCCAGAAGACCATCACCGCCTTGCCCAGTATGTTGGCGCGCGGCACGGCGCCGAAGCCGCGTGAGTCGCTCTGGTCGTTGCTCAGGCGGGCGTCGCAGAGCACGAAGTATTGGTTACTGCCCAGCTTCTGGTTGACGATGCTCTCACTGCCCGCCTCACCGGCTGGCACATACGGCTCGTTCAGTATGGCGCCGTTGACGATTACGTGCTGCGCGTTGATCGTGATCGTATCGCCCGGTCCGGCGATCACGCGGCGGATCAGCTTCTGCGACGGGTTCTGTGGGTTGGCGACCAGCACGATGTCGCCCCGCGAAGGCCCGCCAAAGAAGTAGGCAGCTTTGTTCACCAGCACATACTGGTTGGGTTGGAGCAGCGGCGCCATCGTCACATCAGGGATGATGAACGACTGCACCGCCACATTGACGATGATGAAGATCAGCGCGACGAAGAGGAAGACCTCGAAGATTTCACGCGCCAGATGGGCGCGCTGTTCGGATGCCGTTCGGTTGGCACGCTTCACCTTACGTGCCTTAGGCGCTTTCGCGGCCTTTGTCGCTGTTCGTTGCACCACAGCGGTCGTCCCCTCTTCCACCATTGAATGTGGCTGGTCTGCATGCGTCGTCATCAGTCCGTGCCAGTCCGTGCTAGTCCGTGCTAGTCCGTGTCAGTGTTTGATACTGGCGAAGACGCTGCTATAGGTTGAGATGGTATGAATTTCGTTCCCCGGCCACATCACCAGTTCAGCCTTGCCGATGATGTTGCGGCGCGGCACCGAGCCGAAGATGCGCGAGTCGATGCTTTCGAGCCGGTTATCGCCCAGCACAAAGTAGTCGTTCGGCCCCAGCGTGATGTCGGTCAACACGTCAGGGTTTTCGCTCTGCCCAGGGCGCAACGGAGCGATATACGGCTCGTTCAGCTTATAGCCATCCACATACACCGCCGTCGCCGTGATGTCTACGCGGTCGCCGGGAATGGCGATCACGCGCTTGACGTAATCCTGGCTGGGGTCGTCGGGCGGATGGAAGACGATCACATCGCCACGCTGTGGGCTGCTGAAGAAATAGGCCAGTGTACTCACCAGCACATAGTCGTTGGTGTGCAGACCTGGCTGCATGCTTGGCCCATCCACCTGAAAGGGATGCACCGCAGCGCGCACCGCGAAGAAGACCAGCGCTGTCAGCACCACCGTTTCGATCATCTCACGGGCAAACCGCGAGCGCGACGTATTCTTTTTCTTCAGGGCCGCTTTGGCGGCGTTGCGCTCTGCTGGCAGTAGCTGCGCATCTTCCACAGCCGACACCCCTTATCCGACAGCGACCACACAACATCTGGCAACACGAGAAACTGCCCTTATGAGCCGCCCCTATTATAGCATGGCGCATGGTACGCACATCCCAGTGGGCCTATTTGGGTATGGAGCCGAATTCCGGCGGACAGCTATTATGGGTGGTTGCCTGTGCAGTCAGCTCAATGCTCTCGCAGAACGGCTGACTAATAAATGTCGGGTGTGCCGACACGGAGCCAGATAAACGGAGCCAGATGATATGTATGTCGCCAGGGTGGGGAGATGTGCCATAGGTGAAGAGCGCGCGACCATTAGGTGGGCCTTATGCGTCGTGTCCCTCAGCAGGCTCAGAAGGTATCGCATCCAGCGCGGCAAAGAAGGCTTCTGTGTCGGCATGCTGCGTATTCTCACCATGCGCAGCCCGATCCAGCGCCTCATTGAGATGCGCCTGCCAGTCAGCGTTTTGCCGGGCAATGGACAGGCGTTCGGCAAGACGTTCCTTCAACAACGCCTCAGCAAGCGTTTCGGGCGTTGTTCCTTGCTGTTGGGCAAGTGTCTCGATGCGCCGATAGGTTTCATCGGAGACATAGACAGCATGGCTCATTGCTTCTTTTTTTTCTTCTCTCGCTCTCGCCGGAGCAGGCACACCAGATCGGCTATACTATAGCATGGCCAAACAGAAAGCAATGGCCGGAATCCTCGTATTCGGCTATCATATCCCCCTATGATGTACTATGACTGACGGTTGGCAGCGCTGCCAACCGTTACCCAATGCAATCACCAACCGCCCGATAGAAGGAGTAGCCGACACCATGCCCGCCGTTATGCCCACAATTCCGCGCCCCCTGGTCCTGATTGTGATGGATGGCTATGGCATCAACCCGCGCCGCGACGCCAACGCCATTGCGCTCGCCACGAAGCCAAACCTCGATGCCATCGCGCGTCGCTGGCCACAGACGCAACTGGGCACCTCTGGCGCGGCGGTGGGGCTGCCGGATGGCCAGATGGGCAACTCCGAGGTCGGCCACCAGAACCTCGGCGCCGGTCGCCTGGTGATGCAGGACTTCACGCGCATCACCGCTGCCATCCACAACGGCTCCTTCTTCGAGAACCCCGCGCTGCTCACCGCCATCGAGCATGTCAAGCGCAATGAGAGCAAGCTGCACTTCTGCGGGCTGCTCGGCCCTGGTGGTGTTCACGCGCACCAGAGTCACCTCGAAGCCTGCCTGCGGCTGGCCGCCAACTACGAGATCGAACACACCTACATCCACGCCTTCACCGACGGGCGCGACACCTCGCCCACTGGCGCGCAGGACTATATGGCCGAGTTGCTGGCCAGCGCCCGCGCGATCAACGCCGAGCACCCGGCGCTGGTGGCGACCATCACCGGACGCTACTATGCGATGGATCGCGACAACAGGTGGGAGCGCATCGCCCGCGCGTATAACGCTATGACACACAGCGAGGGGACGCCCGCCGTCGATCCCGTCAAGGCCATCGTGGAGTCCTACGAACGCGGCGTGACTGACGAATATATCGAGCCAATCGTGCTGATGGCCGACGAGCATCCAGTGGCGCAGGTGGCGGATGGTGATGCCGTGGTCTACTTCAACTTCAGGTCCGACCGTGGCCGTGAGCTGACCAAAGCCTTCACGTTGCCCGAACTGCCGCCGCAGGCTGAGGACACGTTCGCGCGCGGTCCGCGTCTGGACGATCTGGCGTTCGTGACGATGACCGAGTATGAGGCAGGGTTGCCGGTCGAGGTCGCCTTCCCGAATGATGATGTGGACCTGCCACTGGCGAAAATCCTCGCGGATCGTGGCCTCAAACAGTTCCATGCGGCGGAGACCGAGAAATACGCCCACGTCACCTTCTTCTTCAACGGCGGGCGTGAGACGCCCTTCCCCGGAGAAGATCGCCAGCTGATCCCCTCGCCCAAGGTGGCCACCTATGACCTGAAGCCGGAGATGAGTGCGCCCGCGCTGACTGACGAGGTGGTGCGGCGCATCGAGAGCGGCGACTATGACATGATACTCATGAACTATGCGAACGCCGATATGGTGGGGCATACCGCCAACCTGCCCGCCGTGATCAAAGCCGTCGAGGCGGTGGATGCAGGTGTGGGGCGCGTGGTAGAGGCGACGCTGGCAGCAGGCGGCGCGGCGCTGATCACCGCTGACCACGGCAACGCCGAGCAGCTAGTGGAGTATGATACGGGCAAGCCGCTAACCTCGCACACCACCAACCCCGTGCCGCTCTACTTCGTCGTGCCGCAGTGGCCGGATGCGACGCTCCGCCACGATGGCATCCTGGCGGATGTTGCGCCGACGATGCTGCAACTGCTGGGCATCCGCCAGCCAGAACGCATGACGGGCCGCTCGCTGATTATCAAAGAAGGGGAATAATCATGGCGGAGATCACCTATCGAATGGCGACGGTGGAGGACGCCGAGACACTGGCGGCGCTACGCTGGGAGATGGAGGTGGAGCGCCACGACGCATCGCATGTGGACCAGGCGACGTTCCTGGCCACCTCGCGCGCGACGTTGCAGCCAGAGCTTGCCGCCGGGCGCTACGTGGCGTTTCTGGCGGAGGCCGATGGGCAGGTGGTGGCCTGCGCGATCCTCGTCAGTTGGCCGATGCTGCCCAGCATGCAGCGGGTGCAGCGAGCGCGCGGCTTCGTCTCCAGCGTCTATTCACAACCAGCGTATCGCCATCAGGGTGTCTCGCGCCAGTTGATGCAATCGCTGATCGCCTATGCCCAACAACACGGCGTCCATCGGCTGATCCTGTGGGCGTCGGAGATGGGGCGACCACTCTACGAGAGCCTGGGTTTCACTCCCAGCCGGGGCTACGAACTCAACCTCGCCGTGAACGAAGACACCGACTGCGACCGCCCGCTCTAACCGGCTGTGACGCGACAGTCGCGGGCGCCGCAGCGAACCAGGCAAGCGGTGTTGTTACGCCGTCGTGATCGGCGCCAGATACTTGTCGGCCTGCTCCTGTGTGAGATAGCTGCCCGTCACCATGCGCTGTGCCAACCCTTCGGCGAAGCCGCGCATCGTCGAGATAGCGCCGGTTGATGGCAGCGTACACTCGGTTGCGCTGGCGCCATAGCCGAATTCTCGAGCAACACACAGCGTTTCGGCGCCATTGGGCGTGAAGACGAATTCACGCCCGATCTCAGGGAAGTCAAAGATAGTTTTCTTGCCTTGCGTAAGGTCAGCGACAAGTTGCGGGAGTTCTTCAACGGTTCCATCGGGTCTGTACACACGGCCAATCGGGCGACAGTAATCAAGGATGTACGGTCCGGGATACTTGGGGGCCACCTGCTCGGCCTGCGCCCATGCCTTTCTGTCCATTGACCTTGCGGCTTGCTCTTTGCCACTGCCCGATCTTTCAGCTGTTGCGCGGGTCGCTGTGGCCCATGCACACTTTCAATGTGGCCATAGGCTTTGCTACAGCATGCGACCGAGCGCTTGTCATGGCAAGGAGCGCTTGGGGACAGCAAAAAAGCGTGTCCGGCGAAGATGGCTCGCCAGACACGCTTGAACTGAGTTTGAGCTGACAGGAAGCATGATCTACGCCTTGTCGCGCAGCACGGCCACGCCGGGGAGCGTGCGCCCTTCGAGGAATTCGAGCGAGGC
>JBDTAI010000305.1:0-4072 GCA_039924685.1 Ktedonobacterales bacterium | reverse complement strand
CCTCAGCGCTGAGGTCCGGCACGCAGATCGCCCACGGCGATCTGCCACTCACTGCTTGGCCAGGTGGCGCTAGCAGCCGGCCGAAGACGAAAAGGTGGAGTAGGAGTTCAGGTAGGTATAGCGTTTGCCATAGCCAATCGAGGGCGACTGACGCGCAAACCACGAGAAGAACGCCTCATCCTGCGGATGATAGCCGTTTACATAGAAGGCCACGCCCACCAGCGGATCGCCTGTCTCCAGCGCATTCGAGCAGCCATACTGCGGCTGGCTTGGCACGCTCCAGACTGGCGTGGTGTTGTAGACGAATGGATCGTTGTACCACTCGGAGATCTCATGGCTCAGCGGGTTGATGTCCTGGATGTGATCAGCTGACGGGAAAATGCCCGCATCCATGTTCGAGGCCCAGGCATAGCTCTGCAACCCGGTCGGCGAGGAGTTGGCGCTGTGATAGCCGATGATGCAGCAGTTGTTCGGGTTCGCGTTCTGATCCAGCACCACATTGTAGGACAGGAAGATCGGCAGCGTGTCGGACGAGAAGTGTTGCGCTGTGATGATGCTGCTGAGTTGCGCATCCCACCAGTTGATGTCCGCGATGCCAATCGTGTCGCCATTGCTCGCTGTCTCTTCCAGGCCGATGTTGGCTGGCACGGTCAGCATCTGCACCGGCGCAATGGTGGGCTGGCCCAGCAGCACATGATAGTTGGCGCCATTGTGCGCCTGCAAGAGCTGCCAGAACTCAGCGCGCTGGATCGCGTCGCCATACTGCGTCTTTCCAGACTCAAATGTCGCTTGCTGGAAGAGTGGCGATGCGACAGTATTCTGCACTTTGAGCGCGCCATTGAGGGGATGTCCCGTGGAGAACACTACCTTCAGGGGAATGACGGTGACGGGGATGGTGGTCGTCCTGGAACCAAGTGCCGGGTTTGTGCCTACCATCGTGTATTTGTAGGTTGCCCCCTGATAGGTGAACGAACTGGTAAAGTGCGCCAGATTGGTGTATCCGGCGGTGGCGATCTGCGCGTTGCTCGCGTTGTGGTGGACGCTGTAGAAACGCGGTTTGCCGTGGAATGTGGCAGTTGGGCTGGCGTGACTGGTGTGAACGTTGAAGAAGGTGAAAGCGGCGGCGCCAAGCACCACGGCCGCGATCAACATCCCGCTCACCACGACAACCAAGACCTTCGCGGTCCTGGAACGCATGAATACTCCTCTGTCCTGATCCCCATGTTGTGCGTTCGCCGATGGGCGTCCCCAATGACGCCGATGGACACAGTTCGCCTGGGACAGACGACGTAGTGGGACTACAGTCCGCTACATGGAACGCACTGCAAGGCAAATCCTCGCAGCAAACGCCGGTGAAGCTGCCTATCACATACGCCTCGCTCTGGTGAGCGAGCGCGACGGCAGCAAGCGCCAGCGTTATATCCAGTATATAGGCGTCACAAGAGTTGTCAAGTAGGGGAAACGGTGATTAAAACGAGGCGCTCATCTGTTCGGGTGGTGATGGCGCGATATAGGGTTGCGGCGGCCTCGTGGCGCGTGGGGTCTTCACCGGCACGGATGGCACTGAAGCCGCAACGAATACTGTGGTGGCCAGTCCCTGTTCTTCCAGGGCAGGCAGTGCGGCGCGCACGGCCTCGGCAGGCGAGACCAGCGGCGGCGGCGGCGAAGGGCGGAACAGTGCGATAATCGTACGGGCGATGATGGTCAAGTCTATCCACACCGAGTGGTGGGCGACGTATTCAAGATTGATGCCCATCTTCACTGGCATCAGCACCGCCACATAATACTGCTCGAAGTCCATGCCGTCGAGCAGCTGTTCCTGACTGCGAAACAGCACCGAAGCCGGACCCGTCAGGCCGGGGCGCAGGTCGAGCGCAGCACGCATTTCTGGGGTATAGTGGGCGACATAGCGCGGTGATTCGGGGCGCGGCCCCACCACACTCATCTCACCACGCAGTACATTGATGAGTTGCGGCAACTCATCCAGTTTGGTCGCGCGCAGGAAGCGTCCGATGGGCGTGATGCGCGGGTCGCGGCGCAGAGTCAATTCGCTCTTGAAGGCGTGACGCTGCACCATCGTGCGGAACTTGAGGATGAAGAAATGCGTGCCGTAGCGCCCAACACGCTCGTGACGATAGAGGATGGGGCCGCCATCACTCAATTTGACCGCCAACGCAACCACCAGCAGAAAGGGTGAAAGCAGCAGCAAGAGCGTCAGGGAAAACACGATATCAAAGGCGCGTTTCACCATGGTGTCACCTCGCTCACCTGTTGAGCGCACACAGGCGTAAAACAATGACACGTGCAGATCAGCAATCCGCAATCTGGATGTGTCTCGTTCAACTCAAACATAACATACTGTCCCTAGCGCGCTGGGGAACTGACTGAGACTGGCTCGGCAACCACCCCGGGCACATCCCCATCTCCGTCACGTCCCGCATGTCCCTCATGTCTGTCATATCCATCGCGTGTATCGCGTGTATCGCGTGTATCGCGTGTATCACTGGCTTCGCCACCACCGAAAAGCCGCGCATCCAATTGGGCAGTGAGGCGATCTCTATCGAAGTGCGCCAGCGCATACGCGCGCCCGCGCCGCCCTAACGTCTGCGCCAGCTCTGGTTGCGCTTTGAGTGTCAGGATCGCCTCGGCCAGCGCCGCGTCGTTCTCCGGCTCGACGTATAGCGCCGCGCCCGCGTCCTGCTCCGCCATGCGCCGAACCGCGCCATCCGCCGCCAGCAGGATCGGTCGCCCGCAGGCCATGATCTCGAACATCTTCGAGGGCAACGTATGCTTGAAGAGCGGCAATGGGCGGAGCGGCACCACACAGGCGTCAGCTCCGGCGGTGATCAGCGGCATGCGCGCATATGGCTGCGACGGCAGGAAGGTCATATTCTCCAGGCCGCGCCGCTCGGCGTCCGCCATCAACGCAGCTTTCGTCGCGCCCTCACCAATCAACATGAAACGGATGTCACGGTGGTCACGCAGGCGCTCTGCCGCCCGCACCAGCAATTCCAACCCATGCGCAAGCCCGAAGGTGCCTACATACATCACGATAAACGCATCGCTCTGACCGGCGCTCTGCTCATTGCTCCAGCCAAGCTGCGCCCGCGCCTTGTCGCGTGGCAGGGGACGGAACAACTGGATGTCGGCGCCGATGGGCAGCGTGAACACCTTTTCGGCTGGCACGCCACGCTGAATCAGGGTTGCGCGCGCGCCATCGGTGACAGCCCAGATCAGCTTCGCCTTGCGATAGGTTGACTCTTCCAGGCGTCGCGAGAGCCAGATCAACAGCGGATTGCGTAGCGCGCCCATCTGCACCGCAGCCTCCGGCCAGAGGTCCTGTACGTTGAAGATCAGCGGGCGGCGTTTGCGCCACGCCAGCACACGCCCAGCGATGGCCGTGAAGAGCGGTGGCGAGACCGCCACGATCACATCGGGTGAGCCAACCGCCCGCGCGCCGCTGAAGCCCGCCAGACAACCGAACGAGACCATGGCGAGAATACGTCTGAAGAAGCCCTTGTTGGCGCTGATGAAGCTCCACACACGAATCACTGTCACGCCGTCCATCAGCTCGCGCCGCCGCGCGCCCTTGCAATACTCCGGCGGTACGTCGCCAGTGGGATAATTGGGCAGCGTCGTCAGCACGGTCACCTGATGGCCCATGCGCGCGAGACGGATGGCGACCTCGCGGTTCTGCGCCTGTGCGGCGCCAATCTCCGGCGGATAGTACTTCGTGACGAAGAGAACATGCGCCATTACTGTTGAACCTCCAGCGTGAAAGAATGTGGTGAAGGGGCTAAACAGACGGCCTGGATGGGTGTTGGCAGAGCAGGGTGGCTCTCAGTGGTGGTGAATGTAGAGGGTACCCCAACTACGCGCGTCATGGGTTGCTTGAGTCTTTCATGTACAGAACGGGATGGGATCACCGATGTAACGCATACCGCCCATTTGGCGCATGGCATGCGAAACCTCTCCATCCCTCTGTTTCCGCGCATGCCTACGCGCATACCTACGCGCATACCTATGGGATCCATAGTGACTACAGATCGCTTGACCACTGGCGCAGCGATTG
>JBDTAI010000304.1:0-6186 GCA_039924685.1 Ktedonobacterales bacterium | reverse complement strand
AAGCCCTGGCGGCGGCGGAACGGCTGCGGCGCATCAATCATCTGGTGACGGTTGAGCCGGTGATGGCCGATGTGACCGCCGACAACATCGAAGA
Source organism: Ktedonobacterales bacterium (assembly GCA_039924685.1). GTDB lineage: Bacteria > Chloroflexota > Ktedonobacteria > Ktedonobacterales > JADMIN01 > JBDTAI01. The sequence continues at coordinate 6,092 of JBDTAI010000304.1, read as the reverse complement.
ATTGCTCGAAGGTGTGGACCTGGCGCTGGATGGAACCGACAACTTCGAGACGCGCTACCTGCTCAACGACGCCTGCCTCAAACACAACATCCCCTGGATCTATAGTGGCGTGATCGCCTCCTATGGCGTCAGCATGCCGATTCTGCCGCATGAAACGGCTTGCCTGCGCTGCGCCTTCCCGGAGCGGCCCGGCCCCGGCACAACGCCCACCTGCGATACGGCGGGCGTGCTGAATGGCATCGTCGGCGTGATCACCGGCTATACAGCCACCGAGGCGCTCAAGCTGCTGGTCGGGGCGACCGACCGCCTGGCGCGCGGCATGACCTGGATTGACCTCTGGGAGAATACTAGCGAGCGCATCGAACTACCGCGCAGCCCTGAGTGTCCCGCTTGTGGCCACGGCGACTACACCTATCTGGATGCCGCGCTGGAGGACGGCGGAACGACGCTCTGTGGGCGTAATGCCGTGCAGGTGCGCGCGCCGCGTGGCGCACAGATCGATCTCGCCGAACTGGCGGAACGCTTGGCTCCGGTTGGCGAGGTGGCCAGCAATGGCGTGTTGCTGCGCCTCCGCGTGGAGGGCTACGAGGTGACCGTCTTCCCCGATGCCCGCGCCATCATCAAAGGCACGGACGAGCCAGCCGTTGCCCGCGCCGTCTACGCCCGCTACATCGGCGCGTAGGGTGCGCTTGTCGCGCTATTCTATCTACTCGTCGAGAGCGACTCGCACCAGGTGCAGATCATCACCATCTGGCGCCGTTTTCCAGCCGATAGAGCGCCACGCCGCCACCATGAGCAACAGAGGTCGCCAATGGTCAGATAGGTGGAGGCGGGATCGAACCTCAGCCCACTCACATCCTTACCAGCCAGATCGGTGAACGTGAGCGCGATCTGGCCGTTGAGACGGTCAACCAGATAGACACATCCTCCTCCATCTGCGGCGGCGATCCAGCGGCCATCCGGCGAGAAACACATGCTGAGAATGCTGGCCTTGCTGTCCGGCAACAGGATCGTCTGCGCCACCGCGAGATTCTGCCAGTGGCATACCTCAATCTCGCATGGGAGAAAGGTGTCGCCATCGCTCTCATCAACATCACTGCTGTACGGATAGACAATCCCACGCACGATCTCGCCGTCGTGACGAATAGCGGGTTTGAGCGAGGCGAGGGCGACATACTCCCCTTCGGGTGCGACGGCGAGTGCGCAGATGTCGCGCTGCTCGTCACTCGCCTGCGTCAGGATCGTCGGTGTTCCATTCTGCAACGACCAGCGCGTGAGGGTGGTGTTGTGCGCGGTGATGGCTTCGAGGCGGGTTGGATGGATGACCAGATAATGCTGCACACTGAGCCTCTTTCTGGCATACACAGGATCACGTGATGTGACAGATGGGGCGGGCAGGATGTGAGTCGGCGCCACCTGCCCCAGCTATTCCGCGTGCCAGTCAGGAAAGTGGTCACTCTCGGCTCGCGGGCGCCGGAAAAGTACGCGCCGCTGATCGCTCACCCCAGGAACGTGAACGTCTTGAGCATCGGCTGGAAATAGGCGGCGTCCACCTGGGTGAACTGTGCGCCGGGGCCAAGCGCGTTGGTGGCGGGCGCCAGATAGGCGATGGTGTAGGCGTAGGAGCCACGCATCGTGGAGACGGCCACGACATGCACCAGCAGCGATGATGCGCTCAGTGTCACGTCTGCCGCTTCCTGGGTCCACTGCTGACCGCCAATCGTCACCGGCGTCGGCGTCGTTTTATTTTGTAGCGCCGTCCCCTTCCTGGCGAACGCTTGCAGGAAGGTGTCGTCCTGGCGCGCAAGGTCTTGGGGCGTGTCAGCCTTGAAGTATTCAATGTTCATGTTGGCGGCGCTGGGCGCATAACTGAGTATGACAAGGCTGAGTGTCGCCTGGTTACTTTGACCAATGCCCCAACTGGCGGAATAGGCGATGCTGTAGTGGCCTGTGTTGGTGTAGGTGGTGAAGTTGGCTGGCGCCCCGGCTGTGGCGGTCGCCGTATGCGGTGTGGCTGTTGGTGTGGCCGTTGGCAGCAGCTTGCCCTGCGCCGCCAAAGCGCCCAATCCGCCGACGAGCAGCAGCACAACCACCAGCGCCGCAATCGAAATCGTCCGCCACGGCGCGCGCTTTTGGCTCCCACCATCACCTGCACCCGCCCGCGAGGATGCGGCAACTGCCTGGGGTGGCAGTGGCTGAGTTGGCGTCTCTTTCACCAGCGGCAGATCAACCGTGGGCGCCAGCAGCGGATCGGCTGACTGCGCGACACTCGTCTGAGAGGTATTTACCTGTGGATTGCTTGTTGTTGGGATACCAGCCTTCAGCGGTGGGGTTGGTTCAGGCTGATCGGGCAATGGACGTGTTCCGGCGTCGAGCGCGTCGGCGGCGCTGGCCGAAGCGACAGGCCAGACGATCTGCGGCGAGTGGCTATCGCCTGATGCTCCCTCGGCGCCGGAGCCAGTTAGTAGCGGCTCATAGGGGAGTGCGCGGGTCTGCGAATCAGACTCACGGGAGGCGTCGGCGAATGTTGGCGTGGCGAATTGCGCCGCCGGAGCCGCCGGACGGGTCGCGCTATCCAGCGCATTGGCGACCGCAAAGTTCTCCATGCTAGTCATCAGATAGCCGCAATGAGAGCAGCGTGGCGAATCTGGCGCATCAGCTATTGCCTGCCCGCATCGTGGGCATGTCGTCGTCTCGGCCATTTGGAACGCCTCACCCTCTCTCCACACGATCTTCGCCAACTCTCGTCGGGTTGTGTACCCCCTGTTGCGCCTATGATAGCACGCTTACCGCGCTATGCCTAGCCGCGAGCCTGTGACACGGTAGGGCTACCAAAGCAGGTGATAGCATTGGCGCTCACGCTTCCAGACTACCGGCTTGCGGCTGCCTTGAACAGCCAAGAACAGCCAAGAACAGCCAAACTGGGCATGCGCTGTGGTATGAATGCGCGCAGTGAGTGATAAGTCAGTAAGGATGCCGCTTGCCAAGTCGCTGGCATATCCTTGCCAATCCCTCTCTCGGAAAGCTGATGGCAACTACTGGCGCAAGGTCGACGAAGAAGACGACGGCATAACAATCCATATCCTGCGTGAATTTCACCATATGGCTGTTGATCCACGGCCCATGCGGGTTGGCAAGGTATTTGACCTGGATTCGTTCACCGTTTGGACCTATGACGTCATATCCCTTATGCCCATGGCTCACAGGCAAGTTCCCCTTTGTCAAAATCGCGAAGAATCGCTCACTAAACTTGGCAAGCGGATCGCGACTCGATGAGGCACAACCAAGCGTGCTGAGGAACTAGAGCCGTGTCGTCCGGTATGCATCCAGCGATGTTTGCAGTTCAAGTGACTGGGCCATATTCATCCTCCATGATATACAAACATGCCTGACAAGGAGGGACACCTCCTTATCAGGCCAATGGGTCAGGCCAATTGCGGCTTATTGATTGTCGCCATCTCGATAGTCGCGCTGGCTGCGGGAACTCAACTGCTTGCGATAATAGAGGTCTTTACTGTACGACTTCTCCATCTCCCGCAGTTTGAGGCCGCCTGCCAGCGCCCGCAACTCCTCAATTGCCTGGGCAAGCTCGGCGTCGCCGTTGGCATAGGCAGTGATGCGCGCTATCACCTGCCCGATCTCCTTCGCCGCATGTTGTGGATCTCCCTCATCACTCAAGAGCGAGGCCTGACGCTGCACACGATCTGCGTACTCAAGCCCGATCAGCCGCGTCACCGTGGCATCGCGCTCCTCCGCGTCGCAGGCGGCGTCTGAGGCATAGGAGAAGTTGACCTGCTGCCACGCGCTATGCTGCTCCCGGCCATGGGCGTCGCGCCAGATCAGTCGCGCGCGCAGATGGGCGGATGGGGCATCGTCGAGGCGGGGAAATTGGAGGTGGACGACGACACGCCGCTGCTCATCTGCGATCAGATCGCCCATATCTACTATGCGCCGGTTGGGCAGGTCATCGTCATCACGCCGATACCAGTATTGGCTCAACACCTGAGAGGTGACCAGTGGCGAGGTCTCCAGTTCCAACTGGACATCACGCGCCGCCGTCGCGCGCAGATTGCCGATGACGCCGAGAAACGACGACTCGAGATCCGCTGTGGAACGCAGATGGGTGAACTGGCCACCCCCGGCCATCGCCATGTAACCGAGCAGATGCTGGTTGTAGTCGTCGCCCAGGCCGAATGTGCTGGTTCCGATGGCGCACTGGCGCCGAATATCGGCGACCTGGCGCGCAATCGTCAGCGTATCGGTCTCCCCCTGGTTGGCCTGCCCATCCGTCAGCAGCAGGGTGTGCGCGAGGCGCGTCCAGTCCAGCGTTTCACTCGCCAGCAGACGGCACCCTCTGAGCCATGCTTCGTGCAGGGCTGTTGAGCCGCGCGCCTCAATCGCGTCGAGCGTCTCGGCGATGCGGCGGATTAACTCAGGCGTGACGCGAGCCAGTTCCTGCACGACATCGAACTGATTGTCGAATACCAGCACGGCGACCTGATCTTCCGCCGTCAGTTCAGCCAGCGCGCGCTTGGCCACAGCCTTGGCAATCTGGAGCGGCGCGCCAGACATCGATCCACTGCGGTCGAGGATCAGCCCCAGCGTGAGCGACTGACGAGGCGCAGCCAGACGATCTGAGACGCGCAGGGAGCAGACCACATGCCTGCGGCTGCCGCCATTGCGGATCAGTGTGCGCTCAGGAAGGAGTTGGAGTGTGATCGGCGATGACGATGCTTCCTCATCCCACTGCCAAACATCATGATACGAGTCTCCGGTTGGCATAATTGCCATCACTTTCTGCCCCTGCTAGTTGGGCATGATTGCGCTTGTGCTGCGCCTGGTCCCAGACGCTCATTCGACGCTACCTGGACGCTACCTGGACGCTACCTGGACGCTACTTGAGGCGCCACGACGCTTTCTTCGCCAGCGCCACCAACGCATCTATCAAAGGACGCAGGCGCTCTGCCGCAGCAGCACGGACATGCAGTTCGATGTCGGGTGTTAGTTCGATGCGCTGCCACGTCTGCTCTGGTTGCCCTGGTGTTAGCGACGCTGGTGGCGACACGTTTGGCGACGCTGTGGAGGACGGGAGTGATCCTGCATACTGCTGTGGTTGGCGCAGGGGCATCGCCGGGACGTTTTGCTGCGATTGGCGGGCCTCGCGCTGGTCCTGGGTTTGCCGCAACAGTTCGGAGATATAGCGCCGGGGTGATGGCGCCTGTGCCGCCTGCTCGAGCGTGTTCTTTTGCTCCTGCGCTTCATTCAGGAGAGCGCGTATCTCGTCCAATGACAGGCCCGCCAGCGCCTGTTTGATTTCCGCCAGTGGCAGGCGCCGCGCCAGCAGAGCGCGCACAAGCTGCAACCGAGCTAGATGCTCTTCGCCATAGCTCGCAGCCCGACCACGCGCGCCGGGACTCGGCAACATTCCCTCCGCGATGTAGTAGCGGATCATCCGTGGGGAGGTTTGTGTCTGCCCGGCAAGTTCTTCGATAGTCATCTGCCCCATCGGTCACACATCCCTACGCTATTGCCAGCAGGCGCCAGCAGTTTGTCGGCATGCGGCGCGGCTGTGCGCCAGAGCCACACGGGCGATGCCCGACAGCACCATTCTACACAAAGATAACGTCAATGTCAATGGCACTGTCGTTATATGTGGGCGAGAAGGCGGCGCACACATATCCAACCGGTATGGCTCGTCCACCTGCGTCGGCTGCTTCCCTCTCGTAGAGTGAAGCGGCGCTGTTCCTGTATTTTTGCGTATCGTCGTGGAGCCAGGCGACACATCGCGGTTGACACGCCCGTTATGCGTGTCTCGCCTTTGTGTTATAAATGTAGCGGGCGCTGTAGATGCGGAACATCCTGGTCTCGCGCGGTGTTGGAATGGCTACCCAAGCGGGTGACGACATTGACGCCCGCCATCGCAATCAGTATGATGCAGTCATTGCATGCTTCACATGCGTCTGGTTGTGGTGAGGAGGCAGGGCGGTATGGGTTTTTATCGCAGCGACGACGACAACTCCTTTAGCAATGGTGGCAATAACGGCGGCAATGGCAATGCTGGCGGCAATAACGGTGGCAATAACGGCGGCAAT
>JBDTAI010000303.1:0-2920 GCA_039924685.1 Ktedonobacterales bacterium | reverse complement strand
ATCGCTCGGCGGCGTCCCGCTGGCGGGATCGCTACTGACCGCGTTGTTGGCAGGCTATCGGTGGGCGCCACTCGCCTTCGGTCTGTTATTGCTGGCGAGTATCTTCTCGCTGCCCTTGCTGCGCCGTTCGCCGCGCCGCAACGCCTACCTTGAACGAACGCCAGATACCCGATTCAGCACCGGAACGCCCCACGACGCGCCGGATACGCGGGATACCCGCGACGACGTGTGACCGCGCCTCAACCACCCGCCTGCCAGGAGAAAAGAGATAGCACACGCCGATAGTTCAAGGTGAGTTGATTTCCCGCACACAAAAAAGCCCCCTCTCCTACTGGGAGAGGGGGTGAGGTCCATCCAGCTTACGCCCGCTTGCCCGCGATCTTGAGCGCCTTGATGAAGTTTTCCGCCAGCGTGTCGAACTCCTCGCTGTGATATTCTTCCAGCTTGCCCGCGTCGCAGAGCAGCGCGATGTCCTTGTCAATCGGCAGTTGCGCCAGCAGTGGGGCGCCTGTCATCGCCACCAGTTCCGCGCCGTTGCTGGGGCCAAAGATTTCGTTGCGCGAGCCGTCGGGCATGGTGAAATACGCCATGTTCTCCACCAGGCCGATCAGCTTGCCCTTGAGCGTCTGCACCATCTTGATGCACTTCACCACGATCTCGGTCGCCAGCATCTGCGGCGAAGAGACGATCACCACGCCGTCGAGCGGCAGTGACTGCATCACCGTCATCGGCGCGTCCGAGGTGCCGGGTGGCAGATCTACCAGCAGGAAGTCGAGCTGACCCCAGTCCACATCACTATAGAACTGCTTGATGGCGCTGCTGACCATCGGCCCACGCCAGACCACCGGATCGGTGCTGTTGGGCAGGAACATATTCATCGAGATCAGCTTGATGCCACCCTGGCTGCGTAGCGGATCAATGCCGCCTTCGCTCTTGGTAGGCGCGCCATGCGCGCCAAACTCTTTGGCGATGCTGGGGCCGGTGATGTCGCCGTCGAGAATGCCCACGCGCATGCCCTGGCGTTGCAGCGAGATCGCCAGCAGCCCCGTCACCAGCGACTTGCCCACGCCACCCTTGCCGCTCATGATAGCGATGATGTGGCGAATCTTGGCGCCCTGCGCGCTGCCCGACATCGTCAGCGGAATGCCGCGCCCAACCGGCGCTTTCGTCGCTGGTTTGATGCCCAGCGCCTCCTGGCCATTCGCCACGCGATTGAGGTCATCGAGCAGCAGATCGAGCGCCAGGCGATGGGTACGGGCGCCGCCCGCCACGCTCTCGCGCGCGCCCACCTGGCAGGCCGTGCAGGGCAGGCCATGCCCCTGAAAGACTTTTATCGTTTGCGGATACTGCGCCACGACGTCATGAATGATCATGTCCGCAGTAATTTCAGCCGTCGCTTCAGCCGCCATGCGTTACTCCCAAGGCGTTTTGCCCGCCCAATATAATATCGCGCCGTGTCTTGTCTGACGTTGCTGGCATTGTCATCGCGCTCTCGTCGCGCTCTCGTCGCGCAGCGTGCTAATTCCGACTTGCCAACTATGATTATAGCACGCGCATTGTAGAACTGGCAGCGTTCTATCACAAGCGCGTCGCTGCCTGGAGACTGATAGATGTCATCGTGACACAATTGTGATACGCTTGTGATACGCTTGTGACGATGCTCATAAAAATGGGTGGCGGCGGTGGATCACTAGGAAACATGCGCATCTGGCATAAGATTTGCTGCGGCTGAGTGCTACCAGTGGCGCCCTAACAGCGTCTCTGGTAGTTCTTCCGTAGTTCTTCCGCGACATATCGCAAGGGATCAAGGGATCAAAGGAGCAGCAGTTCTCGCAAACAATATGTCTTCTTATGGCCAACCGAGCAGCAACACGATAGCGACTCTCTAGCCCGCCCAGTCTATGGAGACCACCGCCCGATGTATGAAACTGAACGTCAGCAGTTGCAGGCAGCGCACCGTGTGGCCGGTCAGCACGCCACCGACCGTAACGGCGCGACAGGAGCCAAGGCGCCAAAACAGGTGGGTGAGGTAGCCTCATTAGACGCGCTGGCGACTGGCGCCGAGACAGCGGATGCTTTGGCGAGCCTGCCAGCCGCCCTTCTCGACGCCATCCCCGATACGGTGTTTCTCTACAATCGTGACGGCCGTATCACCTTTGCTAACACTGTTGCCCGCGCCGTCTTTGGGCTTGACACCGATCCGGGCTTTCTCGAACAGTCGTATGCCGAACGTATCGCCCGCATCATGCCCTATGATCTGCACGGCCAGCCACTGCCCGACGATCAGTGGCACGTCCCCCGCCTGCTGCGTGGCGAGGTCATCACCAATGCGGCGCCGGTCGAGACGCGCATCAGCACGCTGCATGGGCAAACCGTTACCTTCAGCTTCACTGGCGCCCCGCTCTACGATGCGGCGACGGGCCAGATCGTTGGCGCCATCGCTATTGGCCGTGAGATCACTGAGCGTGAGCGGCTGACGCAGGAACGCGCTCAGGCGCTGTCGGTGGCCGAGGCGGCTACACGAGAAGTCCAGGCGATTCAGACGGTGGTAGATGCGACACTCGGGCGTCTGGGCGTTGATGAGTTGCTCCACGAACTGCTGGTGCGCCTGCGCGCCGTAGTGGCCGCCGATAACGTCACGGTTCTGCTGCGTAGCGCCAGTGATCCACAGATATTGCTCGTGCGCGCGGCGCATGGCATTGAGCGACAGGTTGCGGCAGGTGTGCGTGTTCCCATTGGCAAGGGCTTTGCCGGGCGCATTGCCGCTAGCGGTGAGCCACTGGTGGTCGAGGATACACAGTCGTTCGGCGTGATCAGCCCCTATCTGCGTGAACGGTTTTCCTCGGCTATGGGTGTTCCCTTGATTGTCTCAGGCAAGATCATTGGGGTGGTCCATGCAGACTCGCAGAAACGCCGTGTC
>JBDTAI010000302.1:0-18592 GCA_039924685.1 Ktedonobacterales bacterium | reverse complement strand
TCCCAGTCGAATCCCTGATAAGGTTCGTCGAGCAGCAGCGCCACCGGATCGTGCATCAGCGCCAGCGTCAGGTTGAGTTTCTGTTGCGTGCCGCCACTCAGCGCGCCCACCACCGTCGTTGCATACTGCCGATAGCCGAGCTGGTCCACCAGCGCATAGGCGCGGCGCGTGTCGGCGATGCGATAGGCCGCGCGGAAATAGTCGAGGTGCTGCGCCACTGTCAGCGCATCATTGAGGACCACCATCTGCGGACAGTAGCCCAGCGCGCCATTCACGGTGACGGAGCCGCTTCTGGGGCGCAACTCGCCTGCAAGGATGCGCAGCAGCGTTGATTTACCCGCGCCATTCTCGCCGACGATCCCCACCAGCGATCCCGGCGCCACGCGAAAACCGACATCCCGCAAGACCTGGCGCCGCCCATACGACTTCGAGATGTTGCGCGCCTCGAGCAGGGCTGGGACCGAGGCCGACGCCACACCCTGATCAGTTGGGAATGTACCGCTGGATACATCCGACACGTTCGATGTCACCATCTGAACCGCCTCCTTCATAGGTATGCGTGAGCAGCTATGCGCCTGGGAGAACATCGCCTGGACGCTTTCACTGCTCCAATAACAACGCTTGCCTTGTGACTGACCGGTCAGTCATAGCATACCTGAGCGATTGCCCTGTGTCAAGGTGTATCATGGCGTGATAGAAAACTGGCGCAAAATCGGGGCAAGATTAGGGGTAACAGCAGTTAGGCGAGGAGTGCGCTGACTGCCAGAGGCTCACGATCAGTTGTTCTGTCCGCTATCCTGCCCGTTGGCGCCGCCGACCGTGCGTGAGGATTCCAGCGCCTCCAGCACATGTGTGATGTCGTCGGCCACCTCGGTCAGCAGATGCGGCAGCCAGTCTTCGGGATGGGGATCGTCGTTCTGGTCGTCGGCGTCATCGTTGTAACTGGCGTTCCCCGCACTGCGCCGCCCGCGTCCCCCCAGCGTCATATGGCCGCTACGGTGTTCGCCGCTCGCCCGAAAGCCGCTCACGCCGTCGGGGTCCCAGAGGGGTAGCTCCACACGCTGTTGCAGCGTCAGCGCCTCGGCCTCCATGCCGTTCTCGCCAAGCGCGAGAGCGATGTTGGGGCGTGTCTCCACGGCGCGGCTGCTATGCTCCGAGGCACGTAGCTTGAGGGAGCGCGCAAGCTGGCGAAGCGCGCCATCGCTGAAACGCGCATGCTCCAGCGGCAGATTGTAGGTGAGGTCAAGCACCAGCGGCGGCACATTCTCGGTATGCAGATGCGGGCAATCCTCATCCGGCTCATGGAAGAAGTCGCAGACACCTTCGGCGCCGTCAATCGAGAGCACCGTATCGAGCGGCCCCCAGGCGAACGAGATCGTGCAGGCGGCGCGACGCTCGGCCTCTTCGCAAGGACCAGGGTGCAGCGTGCAGGCGAACTCGCGTTCAAGCGTCTGTGTATTCAGCCAAAGTTCGGGGTGAACGGAGAGGCCCGTCGCCTCGGCGGCGCTCAGAAACATCTCGGTAACGTCTTCATACGTAACCATGTGGGTGTTGTTGCTCCTCCTGGCCGACGCGACGGCGTACAACAGCGTACAGGCGAATGGGCAGGTTATGGGATCGCAGTGTGGCTGGCGAGGAGGTTGTGGCGCCTGCGCGGGTGGGTATGGTACCTCACAGCGTGGCCCGTTGCGGCCTGTGGGCCAGCGGTATGTCCTATATCATACAAGACGCCCGCTATACTGTCAACGCGCCATCAATGCGCTTTTACTGCTGCTGTCAACGCGCCGCAAACTGTGCTATAAGATAGGATGGCGAGTATCACACTCACCTGCTCGCGCAGGCCTGCAACGCTTCACACTGGTGCTACACTGGCGGCCTGTGGCGCACGCGAGACACGCGAGACACACGTTAGATACACAAGGGGAGTCGTCACATATGTTACGCGCGGTCAAGATCAGCAGCATGTCGCTGCGCATTCTCTGGCTACTGGCGGTGATTCTGGGGTTGTCCATTGTAGGCTTCAATCTGGACCCGCAGGGTGGGTGGGGACTTACCCATATGATCCTGGGCATCATTATCGTCATCCTGTTCTGGTTCCTGGGTGTGGCGCAGGGCCTTACGAAAATGGGGAGCCTGATCCTCACCGTGGCGACATTTCTCGTCGGGCTGGCGATTCCAATCATCGGCATCGTTCAGACGATTCCGGCGGACAAAACAGCCGCGCAGTATCTTCTGCAAGCCACGCATGTGGTGCTGATCATCGCCGCCATCGCGCTTGGCGAGATTTGCGCCGCCCGCTATAAGCGCGCTGTGGCCGCTCCTGCGGCCTAGCCAACAACCTGCCTTTCCTGCCTTGCGCATCTGGCGCACAGGTATCCGCACAGCGCCAGTGATGAGCCGCTAGCCCTCCTGAACAACTTCACAGGAGGGCTAGCGGCTTGTATTCGCTTCCGATCACGGCTTGAGGACCACCTTCATGCAGTTGTCCTGCTTGTCCCTGAACAGCTGATAGGCGTGCGGCGCCTCGTCGAGCGCCATGCGGTGTGTGATCACGAAGCTGGGGTCAATCTCGCCGCGCTGCTCACGCGCCATCTGCAAGCGATAGGGGAAGCGGTCAATCGCGATCACCCGCCCGGCTCCCAGCAGCAATGCGCTCTTGATGGCAAACTGGCCCACCGGTCCGCATCCCCAGACAGCGACCACATCGCCCGGCTGGATGTTGCAGTTCTCGGCGGCCATGTAGCCGGTTGGGAAGATGTCGGAGAGGAACAACACCTGCTCATCAGTCAGTTCGTCGGGAACTTTGAGGGGACCGACATCGGCGTAGGGGGACACGCACATACTCGGCCTGGCCGCCCGCATAGCCGCCCATCATATGTGAGTAGCCATAGAGGCCAGCCGGTGAGTGGCCCATCAACTTGGCGGCAATCGCGGCCTTGGGGTTGGAGTTCTCGCAGAGCGAGTAGAGGCCATGCTGGCACGACCAGCACTTCCCGCAGGAGATCGTGAAGGGAACCACCACCCGGTCGCCGACGCGCAGCTTGCGCACGCCGCCTCCTACCTCGACCACCTCGCCCATAAACTCATGGCCCACAATATCACCACGCATCATCGTCGGGATGTAGCCGTCATAGAGATGCAGGTCCGAGCCGCAGATGGCGGTCGCCGTGATCTTGACGATGGCGTCGCCCGGATTGAGAATCCTGGGATCGGGCGTCTCTGCAACCTCGATGTTCTCCTTGCCCATCCAACAGGTAGCTTTCATCTTGTTGTCGTCCTTTGCCTGGCCGTAATCGCTGTAGCGTCAGGGACCCCGCGCGAGGGATGCTGCCGAGGGATGCTGCCGAGGGATGCTGTTGTACCCCCTTGCGGACCGTGCTTCAAGCGCCGCACAAGCTATGCCACCGGCTGCGCTCCTGTTGCCTGACTCATAATTGTGGCCATCTTCTTACGTTATTGGGCCGAATCTTGCCGATTATTCTAGGTGCTTGCCTTACTTCGCCGAGATTCCTTTCCACTTTTGCTTTGTGTTGGTGTATACTATATTTACGCGCAGTAATAGTAGGTGACAATACGGTGATAGGTGAGCCGTGAAGCGCCTCTAGATCAGCCAACTGCGTGCAAAGTGAGTGACCTATATGGTCACATAGCTTGCTGGAATTCAGCAAGAAGGAGAATGTTACCAACTCATGAACACCTCCATCCGTTCAGCGAAATCATCTCTCCGCATCCTGCCACTCCTCGGATTGTTGCTTGCCATCGCCGGTGTGATCATGGCATGCGGCGGCACATCCGACAACTCCGGCTCTGTGACGACCGGCGGCGGTTCCAGCTCAACCAGTTCCGCTCAGCATTTCACGGTGGGCCAGCAGGTCAAAGTAGGTTCTACCTGGGTTGTCACTGTCAACTCTGCGAAGACCCATGGCGCAACCGACATAGACCAGCCCAAGAGCGGCAATACCTATCTCGTCGTTGATGTCTCGCTCAAGAACGTTTCGAGTCAGGAGCAGACTCTCTCCTCGCTGGCGCAGTTCACGCTGAAAGACGCGACCGGCCAGTCGTATGATGAGACCATCACCACCTTCGCAAATGCGGCTCCCGATGGTAAGGTAGAGGCAGGCTCCGTTTCACGCGGGCAAATGGTCTACGAAGTACCTACCGCCCAGAAGTCCTTCACATTCGCCTTCGAGGCCGACATCGTGAGCGGCGGACAGACCATCTGGGACATTTCGATCTGATGTTGCTGGCAGCGCGCCTTCCAGATCGTCTCCCATAGCGCCATCCATAGCATGTAAACTTTCCTGTAAAGCCTCTCCTTTTGGCATACTCCCTGAGTGTTCACCGAAGCGAGAGGCTGTTTGCATGCCAGAGGCGCTTGCCTCACATGGGCGACTATGTTACGATGCGAGCATTCAACACCATCCGCCATCTTGCTGTCTTGATCGCCTGAATCTGGCCTACTCTGGGGGAATATCCATGATCTGCTCGCGCTGCGGCGCGGAAAATCCGCCGAACGCTGACGCCTGTGCGCAATGCGGCTTGCCGCTTGCCGCCTCGGCGATACCTTCCAGCCCGTCCTCCGCCCAATCGGATAGCGCGGCGTCTGGTTCAGCGCCTGGCTCATCGCCCTCCCAGCCTGGGCAGTTCGTATCCCCGCCGCCGCCCGCTGAACAGCCAGCGCTGCCAGTGGCGCAACCCGCTGCACACCTCGAATACCTTTCGCCTGCCGGAGAGCCGCAACTCGTCGCTCCACAGCCGCCGGTGTACCCGACGCCGCCCTATCCACCTGCCGCCTATCCCGGCTATGCTGGCTATCCATCGGCCCCATCGCAGCCCTTCTATGCAGAGTATCCTGGCTATCCATCTTACCTACCCTATGGGCCTGCCCAACCCTCACAACCGTTGGCGCCGGGGTCAGTCGAAGCGACTGGCCAGCCGGGAGCCGCCAACCCACCGACATACCCGAATTATCCGGGCTACCCTGGTTACCCACCGTCAGGCTACCCGGCCTCCGGCGCGTATCCATACCCGGGCTTTGCTGGCTATCCGACCTATGCGGGAGCGCCCGTCGCCCCAGCCACCGCGCCATCGCAACCGTTCGCGACGTCCATTGGGCCCAGGCCCAAGCGTCCACCCTCGCCTTTTGCGCGTAAGTTCCCGCTGTGGCTCACGCTCTTGATCGGTGTGGGCGTCGTCGTGCTGCTGGCCGCCGTCTTTGGCCTGAGCGATCTCACCAACGGCAACGACCTGGGTGGCGCCGCCGCAAAGATGGGCGCCACGGCGCTGGCGCTTGCCGTCGTGTCGCTGGTGGTCTGGCTGGTGCGGGTCGGCCTGGGCAGGCGCGCAAGCGTCGCCATCACGCTTGGTCTGCTGCTCGTGGCGCTTACCGCCAGTGTGGGCGTCGGCGGGCTTGTCGGCGCCAACCCCATCCGGCAGGCCCAGGCGCAGTCCCTCGAAAAGCATGGGCAGTGGCAGGGCGCCATCACCCTTTACCAACTGGCCGGGGAGCATGGCGCCTCGGCACATGACATCGCTCGTGTCTATGCGGAGTGGGGCGAGGCGCTGTTAGCCCAACACCAGTACGCCGATGCCGCCAGTCGCTTCACCACCGTGATCACCGTCTACACCAGGAGCGGCGCGGATGTGACCTCCCGCGCCAAACGCGGCCTCTTCAACACCTATGTGGCATGGCTGGGCGCTGGCGGGAATGGCGCTCCGCTGAAAGACATCATTGGCTACCTGGAAAACTTCCAGAACAGCGTACTCTGCGACACAGCCTGCCAAACGACCTTCACGGATGCCGACGCGCACGCCTACTACCTTTACGCGCTACAACTCTATCAACACAGTGATCTTGTCGGGGCTGCCACTGCCTTTGACAGTCTGCGGCTGCTCTATCCGGCAGGTTCCTATGTGCAGCAAGGGCATGCCGTCGAGGCGCAGGTCTACTATGCCTATGCGCAACAGCAGCTTTCGACGGCCTGCGAGAGCGCCCTCCCGCTCTATCAGACGCTTGCCACCGCCTACGCCGACACACCTGAAGGTCACAAGGCGAAGAGCTTGCTACAGCGTCCGGTGGATGTCTATGGCTCGCTGGTTAACTATCCCAAGAATGTACGCATGGTGATGTATCTGTCGCGGAACGCACATGTGCCTGCTGAGAGTAATCCGCCGATTTCGTCTATCTACTTCTCACAGAATTACAGCACAGTGCTAAACTCCGCGACAGGCACATTCCATTTTTCTGGGGTTACGCCAGGTACGTATGCCCTATCGGACAACGATGGCGTGAGCATCGCCTGGTGGATCCACAACAACAACAGCTTGTATTTCTTCCAGGTTGGACAACTCTGCCCTACTACATTCGACGTCCTCAGCGACAGCACACAGCAGCATGATTGATCCGGCGACGGCGCCTGTTTGCGACAGAGTGGGTTGCGCTACAATCGAATGGACATGCGAATGGACATGCGACGCAGCGTGCGCTGGCATCCACTAGTGAAAGGGCAAGCGACCATGACACGGCTGGCTGGCAAAGTGGTGATTGTGACGGGTGGCGGCTCCGGGCTGGGCCGCGCGATGGCCACCCGGTTTGCGCGCGAAGGGGCATCGGTGCTGGTGGCCGACATCAATGAGCCGGGCGGTGTCCAGACGGTCGCGCAGATTCAGACCGAACTATCCGCAGATGACCGCGACCGGGTGGCATTCCTCACGATGAATGTGGCTGAGGAGGCTGACTGCGCCGCCGCGGTGGAGGATGCCGTGTCGCGCTGGGGCAGGCTCGATGTGATGGTGGCGAATGCGGGCATCGGCGCCCCTGGCTCCATCGCCAGCCTCTCGCTCGATGCCTGGGAGCGCGTGATCAAGGTCAACCTCACCGGCGTCTTCCTCTGCGCCAAGTATGCCTTCCGCGCCATGCGCCAGAACCCGGCGCCAGCGGGGGGGGTGATTCTGGCGACGGCCTCGGTGGCAGGGCTGGAAGGCACACCGGGCTTGGGCGCCTATGGTCCAACAAAGGCGGCGGTGATTCAGCTCGTCAAGACGCTGGCGCTGGAAGGCGCGCGCTATAACATCCGCGCTAACGCGCTCTGCCCCGTCTGGACGCAGACGCCGATGGTAGACGCCTTCGCCGCTGCTGCCCGTTCAGGCAATCCTGAGCAGGCAAAGGAACAACTGCGCAGTGTTGTGCCGCTAGGCCGCCTGGGCCAGCCGGAGGATGTGGCGAACGCGGCGCTCTACCTGGTCTCCGATGAGGCCAGCTTCATCAGCGGCGTCGCCTTCCCCGTGGATGGCGCCCACACCGCCACCACCCACGTCTGAGTCGCGCACCCCGCCTGCCTCGTTGTCTTCCATAGCTAGTATGCTGGATAGTATGCTGACACAAGCCGGATGGCTGCGTAGCATCTTCGCAGATGATGAGGCAGGCAATGATCGAACGATCCGCGCGCATTGGAACACGTCGAGGAGTTGTCCGAAAACGTGCAGGAGAACCTCGCTGAACAGATCGCAATCTACAACCGTGGTCTTGAACAGCAGACTGAAGGCCATCGCAGTTTTGCAGATACCTGGCGCGATCTACCCGACTTGTTTGATGAGATGTGTGATGCGTTAAATCGCATTCGCCACGGCAGCCACCCGACGCCGCCAATCAGACGCACTTCGCCGTGGGGCGCGAGGTCCGCGAAACATTCGCCAAACTCGGCGGTGTGATGCCTGAAGCAGTACCCACCCCAGCGCAGAGCGTGCAGCAACTCGAACGCGCCGAGCAACAGCGGCTCACCAATGAGCGTCAACCCAGCCGCTTTACTCTTGCGAGTAGCATTGACGATAGCATCGAACATGACGGATTACTGCTCCTGAATGGCGTTGGCGCTGCTACGTAGGATACTGGAGGCAGTCGCGCATCTTGCCTGACGACCTTTGGCTAGGCGGGCGACCTCAACCCGTTTGTGGCGCTGGCGTGGCGGCTGCGTGAGCGCGGCCATACCGTGTCGTTCGCCGTCGAGCGTAACTTCCTGTCAACCGTCGTGGCGCTGGGGTTTGCTGTGGCGCCGCTCACCGGCGATAGCGCGCAGGCGCTGCGTCCCTACCAGCGACATATCTTCGCCGACGCCAATGCGCTCACCTCGCTGAGTCTGCTGCTCGATCACTATGTCGCGCCAACGCTGCCTGCCAAAATTCGTGAGTTGCGCGCCGCCTGTGAAGGGGCAAATCTGCTGGTAGCCGCCGCCTCGCAGCTTGTCGCTTCCATCGTCGCCGATCTCAGCGGCATCCGCTGGGCCAGTGTGATGATCACGCCCGCCAGGCTGCCCTCCGCCTGCATTGCTCCGCAGCCGCCGCTGGCCGTGCTGGCCGCCTCGCCCGCATTTCTGGCGCCTCCACCAGATTGGCCGCCGCAACTGCGCATGACCGGCTTCTGCTTCTGGGACGCCGATCCTGCATGGGAGCCTCCACCTGATCTCGCTGCGTACCTCGCCGCCACGCAGGCCAGCGGTCAGCCGTTGGTCGCCGTCACCTCCGGCTCGGTTGCGCCCGACATCGCTGACGCCTTTCTGCCATTCTACGCGGCGAGTCTTGCGCCGGTTGCTGCTATTCGCGTTTCTGATTGCTGTCGCTGTGGTCAGAGGATACGGGGGTTGAGTGGGTTGAGTCAGCCGAGCAGCCCCTCACGGCTGGCGCCAAGCAGTTGCGTTGCACGGATCAGCCCCAGACGATAGACGCCGCATGCGAAGGCGGCACGAAACTTGTATAGTATCC
Organism: Ktedonobacterales bacterium; assembly: GCA_039924685.1. Taxonomy (GTDB): domain Bacteria; phylum Chloroflexota; class Ktedonobacteria; order Ktedonobacterales; family JADMIN01; genus JBDTAI01. The sequence goes on along the minus strand of JBDTAI010000302.1, from coordinate 9,835 downwards.
CGCAGAATGGGAACATCTGCGCCCAATGTGCGTCTATGGCTATGCCTAAGCCGTCTGTGGAAGGATGGCGACGCTCATGCGCATACGTATACTGAGGAGCATAGAGGAGGATACATACTATGGTCGCTCGACGTCATGAACAGGCCGATTCTGCAGAACACCTTGCGACAGCCAGAAATAGCAGGAATGTGGAAAATAGTGTCAAGCGCGATGCCGCGAAGGCCGAGAAGGATGTGAAGCCCATCCTGAACTTCTGGAACAAGGTGAACAACGACTGGGCGTTCAACCTCTCTGGCTTGCTGGCCTATAACTTCCTGATGTCCATCTTCCCGATTCTGCTGACGGCGTTGGCGATTCTTGGCTTCACTCTCGGGGCCATCTCGCCCAGCTCGGTGAAATCCATCGAAAACGGCATCGGGGGCGCATTGCCCGGTGGTGGACATACGATTGTGACGGCGGTGCTCGCTAGCCTGCGCAAGAGCGCTGGCCTGATCTTCATCATCGGCCTCGTCTCGTCGATCTTCGCTGGGTCGCGGCTCTTTATCGTGCTGGAAAATTGCATGGGCATCATCTTTCGCCTGCGCGGGCGCACTCCCATTCGCCAGAACGTGATGGCCGTGCTGATGCTGCTGCTCTATATCGTGTTGATCCCCTTCGTGTTCTTCGCCTCGATCATCCCCTCGGCGATCATCAGTACGCTCGACCCGCATGGGACGAATCCGGCGGGCAACTTCATGGTGCAGGCGCTGGGCATCATCGCAGCTTTTATTGGCGCGTGCCTGCTCTTCGGCGCGATCTATGTCGTCGTGCCAAACCGGCCCGTGCAGTGGCGTGAGGTCTGGAAGGGCACACTGGTGGCGGCAGGTCTGCTGCTGATCTATCAGCTGATCTTCCCGTTCTATGAGTCGTACTTCCTCAAGCCGCAGAACTATGGATCGTTGGCAGGGTTCGCCATCGTCATCCTGGTGTTCTTCTACTATCTGGCGTTCATTCTGCTGCTGGGCGCGGAGGTTAATTCGTGGGCGTCGGGTCAGCGCGAGACCTTGGGCGATCTAGCGGCGATGATTCACGAGGTGCAGGCGCATGGGACCACGCGCGGCATCGCCGGGCCAACGGCGGGGCTTCCGCAGGAAGACCTGCAACACCGTAAGGGCGCCCAGGCGATGCGCGATGCGCCGACAGCGGTGCGCCATGAACACGACGATCACCACACTGACATCAAGCCGCCGATGGAGGCCACGGCGAACGATACCGGCCAGCAGCGTATCAACCGCGCCAACCGGCGCGCCGGTCAGTCTCCCAATCCCAACGACGGCACGCGCAAAGATCCCAACAACACGAATAACACCAACGCTCCTTCGCCACATTCACCGAGCGATTCCAGCGCAGCGCGACAGGGTGGCCATGCGGGCAGATCACAACGGGGACGCAGTTCACACGGTTCGCGGGGATCACAGGCGGCCAGCCGTCATGTTTCTACACCGACGCCCAATACCGCCTATACTGCGCCGCAGTATCCTGCGACCACCACAGTGCTGGGCGCGCTAGCGGCCATAGTGGCGATCACACTAGGGATCGCGCGCCGCCCGCGAAGGGCCAGGCCAACAAGGCTACCGGCCTGAAACCGCGTAGCCTGAAGAGCGATTCTTCGCTGTCACGCTGTCACTGACAACGCATGCCGTGTATCACTGTGATCGGGCGGTGTGCCCTTCACCCGCTGGGATGAGCCGTCGCCTTCAGGCCACGAACTACCGCCTGCGATCCAGCGCCAGATGTAGTTACCAGGTAATATCTTGCGCCGCAGAGACGTGGCGCCTCCCGCTCACGTTGCAGCGATGTGGCAGCGGGGGGCGTTGGCATGCGATTATGTTCCAGATTTCAGGCGTTTTTCAGACGATGCGGCATGAATATGAGAGAAATATTGGAAACTCACCACATATTGACCGCTGGAAGGCTTGTATGACGCGCCAGGTCATGGTATACTTTCGCCCGAAGGCAGCGGGAAACGACCTGTGCGCCTTCTGTGTGTGACCGGGGATCACATGCACGCTGTTAGACGCTCGTCGGTGGTCTGCAAAGGCTATACATCGGCCTCGGCTTTGGGACGATATTCCCTCAGTGCTCCTCACAGCGTTTTCCCCCATAGCGTATGTCCCACGTCGTTCCTGTCATTTACTAGGCCGTGTGGGAAGGTTTTGGTTGTGGCGCGAGAGGCCGCCGCAGCCGGAAGAGAGGTTACTATCTTGGCCACCGATCAGACACTACGGTGCCGTGAGTGCGGTCGTGAATTTTTATTCACGGTCGGCGAACAAGAATTTTATGCAAGCCGGGGCTTGATGAACACGCCCTCGCGTTGCCCGGAGTGTCGCTCTGCGCGCAAGTCAGCGATGTCGGGCGGCGGCTACGGCGCTCCGCGTCAGATGTACACGGCCACCTGCTCGTCCTGCGGGCGCGAGGCGCGTGTGCCGTTCCAGCCACGCGGCGACAAGCCCGTCTATTGCAGCGACTGCTACCAGCAGATGGGCGGCGGCGGCGGCGCTGGTGGCGGCGGTTCGCGGCGCAATGCGGGCAGCGGCAGCGGCTATGGCTCCGGTTCTAGCTGGTAAGCCACTGGTAAGCCACTGGTAAGCCACTGAGGCGACGCGCGTGCGTCGTCCTGGCGCGTCTAAACACAGCTTTGTCCCACACACGCTCTGTTATGGCGGTTGGCGCCGGACCTTCTTGGTCCGGCGCTTTCTTTGTGCGGCGTGTAGCACTGTCCGCAGTTGGTGACGGGCGCTACCATCTGATGGAGGAGTCACATCGCATCCTGTCCCGGATGATCCCACAAGGCGAACAGAGTAGCTGGGCGAGGTCGTGGCCTTCAGGCCACGACTAATCCTGAGTTGAGCAGGGCGGCAATTACCCAATTGAGCTGGCGGGCGGAATAATGCAACAAACCAGCAATTATCGCCCCTTGCCCCTATCAGAATGAGCCCTGGGCCTTCAGGCCACGACCCAACAAACGACACCTGTTACCAGTTTGAGTTGGCAAACACCATCGAGACCGGCGGGGGCAGAAAGTAGACGAAGGTACACACTGATGGCAGAGCAGCCTACATTCGTCGCAGGACTTGACCTGAGCGAACGGTTTTATACTGAGGCGGTGCGACCCATCCTCGATGCGGCGTTTCCCAGCCTGGCGCATGCCGCTGCGCTGATCGGCTCCGGCTCCGAAGTGCTCGGCTTCGACACGCCACGCTCCGCCGACCACAATTGGGGACCGCGCCTGCAACTCTTCCTGCGCCCTGACGATCATGCCACCCACTATGCGGCGATCTCCCAAACACTGGCCGAGCGGCTGCCACGCGACTTTCTCGGCTATTCCACCAACTTCACTTCACCCTCAGATTCGGGATCGCGGCTGATGAAGCCACTATCAGCGCCAGCGGCTCCTGCGCCAACTGCACCTGTCCCCAGTGATGCGGAGGCGCCAGCAGCCATGCAGGATGAGCGGCTGTTCGTGCGCCACTTCGTCGAGATCACCACAGTGGATGCGTTCTTCCGTGTTCACCTGGGCATCGCACCGACGCTGACGCCGCGCCCGCTGGATTGGCTGCTGCTGCCAGAGCAACGGCTGCTGAGTGTGACGGCGGGCCGCGTGTTCCATGATGGCCTGGGCAATGGCCTGGGCGAACTGAACGCGCTGCGCCAGACCTTCGCGTACTATCCGCATGATGTGTGGCTCTATCTGATGAGCGCACAGTGGCGGCGCATCGCGCAGGAGGAAGCGTTCGTTGGGCGGACGGGTGAGGCGGGTGACGAGTTGGGATCACGCATTGTGGCGGCGCGACTGGCCCGCGACCTGATGCGCCTCGCTTTCCTCCAGGAACGCCGCTATGCGCCGTATAGCAAGTGGCTGGGGACAGCGTTTGCGCGGCTGGCCTGTGGGCCGGAACTGGCGCCCTTGCTGACTGAGGCGTTGCGCGCCGAGAGCTGGCAGCGCCGCGAACACGCGCTCTCGCAGGCGTACAGTATTGTAGCGCGGCTGCACAATGCGCTGAACGTGACGGCGCCGCTACCCACACAGGTCTCACCCTATTATGGTCGCCCGTTTCTGGTGATCCATGCCGACCGTTTCGCCGATGCGCTGCATATCGCCATTCTGGATGAGATGGTACTGACGTTGCCATTCCCGATTGGCAGTGTCGATCAGTGGGTGGATAGCACAGACGCACTCGACCGGCCAGCGCTGCTGACCCGGCTGAGTGCGGCATATGAGGGATGATGTGGCGAACGAGTGGCGAAAGCACAGAACGGGCAAAAAAAGCGGGGCTTCAGGAGTTTATGCCCGCTCCCAAAGCCCCATTGCGCCGCCCATTTGGCGCACCGCCACATTTAAGTCAGCAGTTCACGTTCAATTGTCGTGCTCTACCTATTGAGCTATTGGCCCATATGGCGCTCCCGTCTTGTGGGAGTGACAGAGGAGCGATTGGGGGGCCAAGCCAGAGTTGAACTGGCAACCTCGACAACAATTGACCGCTGACGCTCGATGCGGTGTTCGGCGGCAAATATTCAGTCTGGAGTGAGAATCTGATGCTGGTGTGACGCTCGACGCCGCCTCTGCCAGTTGGGCTACCCCACCAGGCGAATTGGTGGTGGGGGGAGGATTCGAACCTCCACTGAATGCGCTTTCTGTGCGTCGTCAAGAAGAATCTAAAGCTGAGTTTTGCACTCCGCATTCAGTATATCCCAGACCACGCAGAGAGCGCAAGCGGGGATAGTTACTCTCCGAAGACGTACTGGAAGATAGGCTCGGCGGCCTTCTGTTCCTCGGCGTCGTGGTTGTTGGCCTCTTCGCGCGCGAACTTGACCGCCTCCTGCAAGCGTTCCACCCGCGCCAGCATCTCATTGACACGGCGAGCGGGCAGCGCGCCGGAGAATTTCACCGTGCGCCAGTAACCGACCGTCACATCCTCGTAGTAGACCTCCACCTGGGCCGGGTGCTTGTCAGTAGCCTCGGCCTTCACATGGTTGCGCGGAATCTTCTTGGTGCGCAGCGTCTGCACCGGCTCGGTGGCCCAGGTGTCCGCCGACTGGTCATAGTTCCATGTCTCGCCTGCGTCGAGCGTTGGCAGCTTTTTCACAAAGGTGTGCAGGTCCACCAGTTGCTTTTCAAGGAAGAGCAGATATGTTGCGGGAACCTGCCGTAGCAGCGTGCGGCCATCCACCACCACATCCGCCTTCGCATTGCAGTTGGTCCAGTCTTTGGTTGCCGTCACATCGAAGAGCCTGGTGAGCGACGCCGTCACCTGGCGGATCACCTCCTCGGCCTTGAGTTGCACGCGGGTGGATTCCGGCGGCAGTTCCTCGCCCTCCTCATCTTTGGGACGATAACTGCGTGTGATGCCTGCCAGCAGTGCGGGCTTCTGCAACTGGTGATGCGCCTCGGTCAAATCCTGAAATGACTGATTCTTGACGCTCTTTTCCACGGCGATGATCTGATTGAGTCGCGCCATCTTGTCTACCTCGTTTCCATCGGTTCACGTCCGGTTGATCCTGGCTCACGTCCGCGGCGGGTACTCACGGCCATTCACCAACCTTGCGCAGTGACGCGCCATCTGTCTGTGTTGCGCGTCGCCGCAAGGCGGCAGTATAGCACATCCATTGGGCAAGCGAAAGGCGGGAGGCTGGCAGAAGATGAGTTCATGCGGTACACTGCCAGCGAGTTATGCATCATGAAGTGATGATGATGAGACAGGGCAGGGCGCTATGACGGACGCATCAGAGGCGGCAGGGACGGACAAAACGGACAAAACGGACAAAACGGACAAAACAGTAGCCACAGCAGTCATCGAACTGCGCCCGGTTACGCGAGCGAACTGGGAGGCGTGTGTCGCCCTTAAAGTGCGCCCCGACCAGGGCGACTTCGTGGCGCCGAACGCTTATTCGCTGGCACAGGCGGCATATGAGCCGGGGCTGATCCCGCTGGCTGTCTATGATGCGCACAGCGATGAGATGGTGGGCTTTCTGATGTACGCCGAACTGCCCGACGAGCAGGGCCGCCACTGGATCTATCGCGTGATGATCGCGCCACAACAGCAGGGCAAGGGCTATGGTCGTGCGCTGACGCTGGCCGCCATCGCCCGTATGCGCGCCACGATTCCCGCTCTGCGCGAGATTACGCTCGACTTCCACAAAGACAACGCCGTGGCCGAGCGCCTCTATGAATCGCTGGGCTTTCGCAAGACGGGCGAGGTGGAAGGCGATGAGGTCTTCGCCACGCTGGTGATCGCGCAAACAGCGGCATAGCCTCACGTCTTGCTTACTTCTCCGTTGTGTGCTATACCGCGTTCAACAATATCCTTCCCTGATTTTGACTTTCCTCGCAATGCAGGATACAGTCTATGCGCTGGATACCGCAACTGGCGCCCTCCGCTAGCGCCGTTCCGCGCAATTCGTGGCGGCGACCGGCGCACTTGTGATTACCGCACAGAATAATATCCTTACAGCTGTCAATGCCGTCACCGGCGCCACCCTCTGGACGATGCCCTTCACGCCGTCTACCTTCACTGGCGGCCTGATCGCGCCGTGATGTGTAAGGGGTAGGCCACCGCTTTATGTGTAACGCTGGCCCCATTTTTGCGATAAAAAGCCACGGCAATCTTTCGGTGGTACAATCAGCCTGCCGGTCTGCCGTTGTGTCGTCGCTGTTGAGGACGTGCGCGGCGGCTGGCACGACAGCGCCGCCTATCAGGACAACTCAAACACAGAGATACGGAGAACCCGCTTGCCACGCACTCTCTTACCCGGCAAACCCTACCCGCTTGGCGCCCATTGGGATGGCCAGGGTGTCAATTTCGCCCTCTACTCAGAAGAAGCTGCCGGTGTCGAACTCTGCCTGTTCGATAGCCGCGAGCCAGCTATGCCGCGCGAATCCATCATGCTGCACGAGGTGACGGGCTTCGTCTGGCATGGCTATATTCCCCGCCTGCGGCCCGGCCAATTCTACGGCTACCGTGTTCATGGCCCCTTCGAGCCTGAGAAGGGGTTGCGGTTCAATCCCGCCAAGCTGCTGGTAGACCCCTATGCGCAGGCGCTGGCTGGCAAGGTCAACTGGGAGGCGCCCGTCTTCGCCTATCAGATGGGCGGCAAGGATGCCGATCTCACGCTTGACACCCGGGATGACGCCTGGGGTATCCCCAAAGGTGTCGTCATAGACACCCGCTTCGACTGGCAGGGTGACGAACGGCCCAACACCCCCTGGAGCCAGTCCATCATCTATGAAACGCATGTCAAGGGTCTCACCATGCGCCATCCCGGCGTGCCGGAGCAGCTGCGTGGAACGTATGCGGGCCTCGCTACGCCGCCGATCATCGCGCACCTGAAGCGCCTGGGAATCACCGCCGTCGAGTTGCAGCCGATCCACGCCTTCCTCGACGACAAGTTTCTGGTGGATCGCGGGTTGAGCAACTACTGGGGCTATAGCACACTCAACTTTTTTGCGCCCGATGCGCGCTACTCCAGCGTGGGGGGCGGCGCACAGGTCAACGAGTTCAAGCAGATGGTGCGGGCGTTGCACAGCGCCGACATCGAGGTGATCCTTGATGTCGTCTATAACCACACCGCCGAAGGCAGTGAGCTTGGTCCCACCCTCAGCTTCCGGGGCATTGACAACACCACCTACTACCGGCTGGTCCCCGATTCGCGGCGCTATTATATGGACTTCACCGGCACCGGCAATACGCCGAACTCGCGCCACCCCCAGGTGTTGAAGCTGATCATGGATAGCCTGCGCTACTGGGCGCTGGAGATGCACGTAGACGGCTTCCGCTTCGATCTGGCCTCCGCGCTGGCCCGCGAACTGCACGAGGTAGACCGCCTCTCCGCCTTCTTCGACGTGATCCACCAGGACCCGACGATCTCCACCCTCAAGCTGATCGCCGAGCCATGGGATGTGGGCGATGGCGGCTATCAGGTCGGCAACTTCCCGGTCTTGTGGGCGGAGTGGAACGGCAAATACCGCGACTGCGTGCGCCGCTACTGGCGCAGCGACGACAGCCAGCTAGGCGAGCTGGCCTCGCGGCTGACGGGCAGCAGCGATCTCTATGAAGACAATGGGCGCCGCCCGCATGCCAGCGTCAACTTCATCACCGCGCACGATGGTTTCACGCTGCTCGATCTGGTCAGCTACAACGAGAAGCATAACCAGGCCAACGGCGAGGACAACAACGACGGCGCCAACGACAACTATTCATGGAACTGTGGCGCCGAGGGGCCAACCGACGACCCTGAGATTCTGGCGCTGCGTGAGCGGCAAGAGCGCAACTTCATCGCCACGCTGCTGCTTTCACAGGGGGCGCCTATGATCTGCGGCGGCGACGAGATCGGGCGCACGCAAAGGGGCAATAACAACGCCTATTGCCAGGACAACGCGATCAGCTGGTATGACTGGAACCTGGACGCGCGGCGGCAATCGCTGCTGGCCTTCACCTGCAAGATGAGCGCGTTGCGTCTTGCCCACCCCAGTCTGCGACGGCGCAAGTTCTTTCAGGGGCGGCGTATTCGCGGCACAGATGTGAAGGACATCACCTGGCTGCGCGCCGATGGTGAGGAGATGACCGACGAGGAGTGGGCTACCGGCTGGGTGCGTACAGTGGGCATGCGGCTGGCGGGTGGCCCCATTGGCGAGGTCTATAGCGACGGCCAGCCGGTGACCGATGAGACGCTGCTGGCGCTGTTCAACGCCCACTGGGAAGCAACTCCCTTCATCCTACCCGACGCCCTCCCCACCGGCGGCGCCTGGGAGACGCTGCTGGACACGGTGGACGATCCGCTGGCGCAGCTCGTGGCTGAAAAGCAGGCGGCACAGGCGAAAGGCAGCAAGAAGAAGGCGCCAAAGCTGGCGGCCCTGGCGGACGCTGCAACCACTACAGCCACTGCAATGCAGACCCAGTCACAAACCGGGCCACAGGTCGCGCGCCCACGCTACATTCCCGTGGGCAAAGAGTATCAACTGGCGCCGCGTTCGCTGGTGGTATTGCGCTATGTCATCTAGGCGCGACCTCAGCGACCTCACCCCCAATCTCCCTTCTACAGGGCGAGGGGAGGCAGATACAAAGGACTTTATTAGTCCCGATTCGTCCCGTGCTCCGGCCCTTCAGGGCCGAGAGCCGCCAGATCACACATCGCTGGCGACCTATCGCATGCAGCTACAGCCAGACTTCCCGCTGGATGCAGCCGCCGCGCTGGCGGAGTATCTGGCGGCGTTGGGGGTGAGCCACCTGTATAGCTCACCGCTACTGCAAGCGGCAGCGGGCAGCGTGCATGGCTACGATGTGGTGGACCCGCACCGGGTCAACGCTGAACTGGGCGGCGCCGACGCCTTCACGCGGTTGACTGATGCGCTGGCGGCACAGGGGCTGGGCCTCGTGCTTGACATCGTGCCGAACCACATGGCGATTGGCGGACGCGAGAACGCCTGGTGGTGGGATGTGCTGGAGAACGGACCATCGAGCCGCTATGCGCGCTACTTCGATGTAGATTGGGACCCGCCCGAAGCCAGACTGCGCAACCGCGTGCTGCTGCCAATTCTGGGTGAACGCTATGGGCAGGCGCTCGCCGAGGGCAAGCTCCAGGTGAATCATGAGCGCGGCGGCTTCACCTTGCGCTACTTCGACCACACATTCCCCATCGCGCCGGGTTCGCTCGATACGTTGCTGGCGAGCGCCGCAGGTCGCCTCGATGCCAGGCAGGGCAGCCAGGCGTATCACGGTGCACAGGCCGATCAACTGGCGTTCCTGGCCGCCGCCTTCGCCGCGCTGCCGCCTGCCACGGCCACTGATAGCGAGAGCGC